>NZ_LIRE01000258.1 GCF_001402795.1 Pseudanabaena sp. 'Roaring Creek' | reverse complement strand
TGATGTGTTGGTTCCTAGCGGTGGACTATCTTGCGATCGCGTGATTGTTGATGCTGTTGGTTTGTAATTATTTTAGGACAAAAACAAAACCCAGAAGAGTGTTGCGGCGCGAAGCGCCGCAACACTCTTCTGGGTTTTATGTCTTAACTTATTTGGCTATAGCTATACTTGGTAATCGTCGAGATAAAAGGATCGGTTAATAGCATGGGTAAAGCTCTAGGGACAGAAGTATTAGCAATTGGTTTAATGAGTGGGACATCGGTCGATGGTATCGATGCCGCTTTGGTGGAAATAGTTGATTGCCAAGGTCAATTCAAAACTAAGCTCATTGCAGGACATACCTATCCCTATGCAGAGGATCTGAGGGCGGAAATCCTTGCCGTTTGTGCGGGTGAGCCTCGATCGCTACAACAAATATGCGAACTCGATGATCGCATTGCCGAGAGTTTTTCCCAAGCGGCGATCGCCATTATGCACCACGGCGATCGCCTACCCGATCTAATTGCTTCCCACGGACAAACGGTGTTTCATCGTCCCCCTGCTATGGGCGATCGTCAGAATGGTAAAACGGAGTTAGGTTACTCCGTGCAACTGGGGCGAGGCGCAGTAATAGCTGAATTGACGGGAATTCAAACGATCTCTGATTTTCGGACGGCAGATATCGAAGCAGGCGGACATGGTGCGCCTCTAGTACCTATGGTGGATGCCCTGTTATTGACTGATCCCCACAAATATCGCGCTTGCCAAAATATAGGTGGCATTAGTAATGTCACCTATTTGCCGCCAAGCTCCATAGCTGATACAGAAGCTGATAGAGAGCTGGGTTTTAACGCTGGTGGCGTATTTGGCTTTGATAATGCTGCGGGCAATGTACTGATCGATATGGCGACCCAAAAATTATTTGGTGAACCCTTCGATCGCGATGGGGCGATCGGCCGTCAGGGGAAGCCAGATTTAGTATTAATTGACAGATGGCTACAACAAGAATTTTTTGTGACTGCACCACCAAAATCGACGGGAAGAGAGTTATTTAGCCCTGCCTATTTAGAAAATTGTTTGGCGGAATGTCAGAATTTAAGCAATTACGATATTATGGCGACGCTGACAGAATTTACAGCCCGAGCGATCGCCAAAAGCTATCGAGATTTCCTACCCACATTTCCCGATGAAGTTTTAGTTGGTGGTGGTGGTGGACGCAATGGTTACCTGCTGGAGCGTTTGCAGGATTTGTTAGCGCCTGCGATGGTCATGCGTACCGATGCCCTAGGGCTTGATGGTGATAGTAAAGAGGCGATCGCTTTTGCTGTTTTAGGTTACCTGCGACTGAAAGAGCGCAATGGTAATTTACCCAGCGTCACTGGTGCGAAGCGATCGGTTTTATTGGGTAAGATCGCCTAAGCATAAATAAAGAGAGGGTGCTTTGCACCCTCTCTTTATTTATGTGATTTATTTATGAAGCTTTAAGCTTCTTCTTCTTCATCGCCAGTAATGATCGCTTCATCTTCGACATAGGCTTCTGCTTCTTCGGCAGAGATTTCATATTCGATATCTTCGATATCGCCATGACGACCTTCATAGATCGCATCGGCAAGCTTACCGACGATCAACTTGATCGAGCGAATTGCATCATCGTTGGCAGGAATCCCGATGTCAACGCTATCGGGATCGCAGTTGGTGTCAAGCAATGAAACGATGGGAATTTTGAGCTTTTGACATTCTTGAACGGCATTGTATTCGCGCTTATGGTCAACCACGATCACAATGTCGGGGGGCTTACGCATAAGCTTGATCCCGCCGAGATACTTACGCAGTTTTTCCATTTCACGGCGAAGGGTCGATGCTTCCTTCTTGGGCAAGCGATCGAGTGCGCCACTTTCGTCGCGACGTTCGAGATCCTTGAGGCGATCGACACGGGTCTTAATGGTCGTCCAGTTGGTGAGCATTCCACCCAACCAGCGTTGGTTGATGTAGTAGCTACCACAGCGAGCCGCTTCTTGAGCGATGAGCCCAGCAGCTTGACGCTTAGTACCCACAAATAATACCTTTTTACCTTGCTCAGAAGCTTGACGCAAATAAGCATAGGCTTCTTCGAGGTACTGTGCGGTTTGCACGAGGTCAATAATATGAACGCCATTACGCTCAGTGAAGATGTAAGGCTCCATCTTGGGGTTCCAGCGACGGGTTTGATGCCCGAAGTGAACTCCTGACTCTAGCAATTGTGCTAGGGTTACGACTCCCATTTAAATTTTCTCCTGTGTTCGGGTTTATCCTTGCGCCTGAGATGGAATCTAGTAGTTACAAGTAACTCTAAACACCCGAAACCTCAAGCGTGTGTTTTTTAACAGCTTGTCTAGGATAGCGCATAAGTGGCTCAATAGTAAAAGAAGATATATTAAAGCAGCAATTCTCATTATGACTTTTGATTTGTCTAAGCCGTCAAATTTTGAACGAAAGCATCGGCTTTTTAAAGATCGCTATTGCGGCTATTCTCAATAGTTGCCGCCAGATAAAGACAAAATTTTCATAATGAGAATTGCTGATATTAAAGCAGCAATTCTCATTATGACTTTTGATTTGTCTAAGCCGTCAAATTTTGAACGGAGGCATCGGCTTTTCAAAGATCGATATAGCAGCTATTCTCAATAGTGCTTGCTTGATCAAGACAAAATTTCCATAATGAGAATTGCTGATATTAAAGCGATCGCTAAGTTTTCTAAGACATAAAACCCAAGAAGTGATTGGCGGCGCGAAGCGCCGCCAATCACTTCTTGGGTTTAAATTTGGCGACAGTTATAAAGTCAATTGTGTTGGGTTTTTATTTCAAATATATAGCTATGGCCAAATAAGTTAAGATAAAACCCAGAAGAGTATTGCGGCGCTTCGCGCCGCAATACTCTTCTGGGTTTTGTTTTTGTCCAACATAACTGGCTACTGCTATAGCAACGTAAGAGATATATAGAAAGAATCAAGGCACTAAAGGTAATTGGCATTACTGAATGCCGTCAATCACCTTTGGTGCTTTACGCTCTAAGCAAAATTTACGTTACTTCTGCCTAGCGTGACTAAATTTAACGAGCGATCTCTACATATTCCCCCAGCAAAATATAAGACCCGCATTGCGAGTCTTATAACCTTAACGGCGATGGTTGCGTCTTGAGTTACTTCTTACGGGTATAGGAATCAACTCTGGTTGGGGTTGATTTTGACCCAATAGGGCTTCCAGAACGCGATTTAGAATTTCGCCGATCTCTTTCAGTGCTTTCTTGATCGCTTTCACTATACTTGGCTCCCTATCATCGTCTAGGTTTATTTACCCAATCATAACAAATCTTTTCCTAAACAAATCTAAAGCTGACATTACAGTTGCTTTTCTAATCCAATTTCTACCTCTAGAGGGACTAAAACGCAACTCGATCGCCTCGACTTTGCCATCGGGGTGGGCGATCCCCACATAAACTAAGCCTACAGGTTTAGCGTCTGTCCCCCCACTTGGTCCCGCGATCCCCGTGATACTAATTCCCCAATCAGAATGCAGTTTGGTTTTAACACCGATCGCCATTTGCTGAGCAACGATCTCACTTACTGCCCCATATTGATCGAGTGCTTGACGCTCGACATTGAGTAAATCAACTTTGACATCATTGCTATAACTGATCACACCGCCAAGGAAGTAACTGGAACTGCCTGAAACCTCGGTTAAAGTTTCTCCAAGCCATCCACCTGTGCAAGATTCAGCTACCGCTAAAGTCTGACCAGATGTTTGCAAAAGTCTGCCAGCAACCGTCGCTAGTGTATCTTCATCAGCACCATAGCAAAACTCACCTGTAAGTTCGAGAATTTCAGCCTCAACGGGAGCAATTAAAGCGATCGCTTCCTCCTGAGAATTTGCCCTTGCCGTAATTCTCAGTCTTGCCTGTCCGTAATTGGCATAGGGAGCAACGGTAGGATTTTGAAGCGCGAATAAGTGATTAACTTTCGTAGCAAGCGCTGACTCAGCAATTCCCCAATACAACAACACTTTGGAATGAAATGTGCCATTTCCGTAGTTACGCGCTTTTAACAATGGAGAAGCGGTTTGCTGCCACATGGGATAAAGCTCGCTGGGAACCCCAGGAAAAGTCAAAATCAACAAATTTGGTCTTGCTTCCCAGACCATGCCTGGAGCTGTGCCCACGGGATTCGGTAAAATATCTGCTCCCTTCGGTAGCAAGGCTTGTTTGCGATTGTTGGCGGTAAGCGTTCTGCCAGTCTGGGCTGCCATCTCTTGAATACGTTCCCAGATCTCAGGACGTTCTTCTAGGGGAGTATCAAAAAAATTCGCGATCGCTTCCGTAGTGAGATCGTCAGGCGTAGGTCCCAACCCACCCGTAGTAATAATTAAATTAGAGCGACTGGCGGCGATCGCCAAGGCCTGATGAATGCGATCGGGATTATCTCCGACCACTGTTTGATAAAAATGAGGGACTCCCAGTAAAGCTAGTTGCTGTGCTAAGTACTGAGCGTTACTATTGAGGATTTCTCCGAGCAATAGCTCAGTACCAATACAAAGAACTTCTGCACCGACATTCATAGGTTCGCTCCCAATCGTAAATTGCACAAATTACACAAATTAAAATAAAGGGGGCGCTTAGCGCCCCCTTTATTTTAATTATTTATCTCGCGCCGCTTGGGCTTTTCCACGTCAATCCGAGGACGCTCAACCTTTTCCTTCGGTTCGCTTTGCCCATCACGATCTGTTTGGCGATCTTGATAGCCTTCAGAATTTACATTGGGGGTAGGATCGAAAACTTCAAATCTGGCATTATGCCCAGCTTCTTCGGCAGCAGTCATAACCACCGTCCGAATTGCTTGGATCATTCGTCCCCCTTTACCAAAAATTCGCCCCCGATCTTCTGGATCGAAAGCAACTCTAATCCAGACGCGATCGCTTTTGCTATTTGACTCAAAATCTACCCGCAAGGCATCTGGACGAGCTAGTAATGGCTTCAGCAAAAAACTAATTAAGGCATTGTAGTCTGGCACAAGTTTAAATTGGCAGATATTTAGAATTAAGCAGTAACGAGATCGAATACCTTAGCTTTTTCAAGGATGCGACGTACTGTATCCGTAGGTTGAGCGCCTTGCTTAATGCGAGTAACGATCTCAGGTACATCGAGTTGGGTTTCTTTGGTGCGTGGGTTATAGAAACCAAGCTCAGCAAGGGGGCGACCATCACGGCGGCTGGTGCTGTTTACGGCGACGATACGATAGCTGGCTTCAAATTTTTTGCCAAATCGCTTTAGTCTCAACTTCATCATGGGTTTATGGCTCTAGTTTTAGGGGTGATCCAGTTCAATATTTTAGCAGGCTTATTAATATAACATTATTTAGATAACCTTGTCTCGTTTGGCTAAATTAAAAACCAGATCCAAAATCTGTAGCGCACGCTGCGTGCGCTACAGATTCTGGGGTTTTATATTTAATTGCGCCTAGTCACTTAATTTTCAATTGGGACTTTTACTTCATTACTGGGAAGGTTTTCAGCAATGTTTAGAAATGTGCGATCGCCACACATAGATCGCAATTTATCAACAAACAGTGAAGCCTCAGCTAGCAAAGTCATATTTTCGTAAGCCGATCGATAAACCTCAGAATACCCAGATTCTGCAATTACAGGATAGACCTTGGCAGGTTCAGAAGTCCCTGAAGGAGAGCTTAAACGACGAGGGTATCTCAGAGGCTTGGGTTCTGCGATCGGGTCAGCTTGAGGTGTGGGTTGGATTTTAACTGCTCCCAGCATTGCCCGACGAGGAAAGGGCATAGGCTCGGCAGATGCTTCGGTTGTTTTAAATGGGGGGATTTCTGAAATCGCAGCTTCACGATTTGCCGTTCTTGGAGGCGTATAAAAAATCCGATCTTCGTAAATTACAGCTACATCACCACAAACCAATCGCTCGAACTCGCGATTGTAGCGACAATTGGGTTCCCCTTTACGTTCCCAAAGCTGCAGAATTTGATTGACAGAGACAGCCTTATATCTTCCTTGAAATAGAGATTCAATTACCGCCTGACGCACCCATTCAGGTCGAAAATCCCCCCAAGCACGAGTCAAATCATTGATGGTATACCCACCCAAATCGAAACTATAATGCTGCAAAAGGGCGATCGCTATTTCCATTAGGGCGACAATATTTCAAGTTATGTATCATTATCCTACATTTAAAAGCAAGAAATGTGAAGATCCGCAAGCCCTACCCAGTGAATTGGTATAGCTGCCGCCCGCGCAGCGGGCGGTATGCTCTCTGGTTTTGGTTTTTAATTGTGCCTAGTTACTTTACCTAGCTACTTATAGCTGCCGCCAGTTTTGTTATGACAAAATCAAAACCCCAAAGAGAGTTGCCGCGCCCCGCGCGGCAACTCTCTTTAGGGTTTTATGTCCTGATATAGTTGGTGGCAGCTATAGTAGATATAGCTAATGAAAAAACGGACTAGTTATGTATAACTAGCCCGTTAATTTGCATAATTAGATAGCAAGATTATGCCTCTTACTGCAAGACGAGTTTAACGTTGGCATTGCTTAACCCAGGACGCTTTACTTCAGTCAAAGCCTTGTTCACAGCATACTTTTGATTGATCGAATTGATCAACTCGGTCTGGTTGTGCTTTTTGGCAACGCCCCAGAGATCGGCGATCAGATCGAAAGAGCCATCAGTATTACGAGACCAACCCAAATCATAGTCACCTTCTAAAGTAGCCACAATGTCGGCACGGATGCGTTGGCTGTTATAACCACGAACATCAGCTTCAGTCTTGACAGTGATACCCAGATCGCGCAAAGACGACTTGAGGACTTCGGCATCAGTAATTTTTGTGCGAAGAGTGCTGAAATGAGACATAATAGTTTTGCTCCTGTAAATAAATGTGAACTCAACTGTTAACTCAGGCGAGAGACATAAGAGTTTTGGTGGTTCTTACTCCTATGTTAGCTGCTAGATCGATTGCCTTTCAATAAGACATTCTTTAGAATCTAGCCTTAACCCTGCTGCCGACAAAACAGCAGGATAAGCTTTTTAAAACTCCATACGCTGATATTCAGCGACTGAAGTAGCTGCGGGTCTTGCCCGCATTCTTGCCCAGTCACGCAGAGCAGCAACCTGCTCAGTCATCGTGCGTGAGAGAGGAGTTGTCGATTTTACAGCCGAAATGATATCTAGCTGTGTAAACTCCCGATCTTGGGCAAAAGCTTCATACATAGCGGCAATTACCGCCTGTTCAATTTCCGCCCCCGAAAAACCATCGCTTACCTTTGATAGTTGTTCAAAATCAAATCTTTCTAACTTTTCAACATCAGGACGACGCTTGCAAAGGTGAATTTTAAAGATGTCTCGGCGTTCCTCAGCATTGGGTAAGTCCACAAAGAATAACTCGTCAAAACGACCTTTGCGTAAGAATTCCCCTGGAAGCTTTTCGATCCGATTTGCCGTAGCCATAACGAATACAGGCGATTTTTTCTCTTGCATCCATGTAAGGAACGTCCCAAATATTCGCGATGATGTGCCACCATCCGAATCTGCCGAACCCGCTCCACCAGCAAAAGCTTTGTCAAGTTCGTCAATAAACAGGATCATTGGCGAGATTGATTCTGCAACCTTTAAAGCATTGCGTAGATTTGCTTCTGACTTGCCAACGGTGGAACCATCATAAACCCTTCCCATATCAAGACGAATCAAGGGTAATGACCAGAGTCTAGCTGTCGTCTTCGCAATCAGTGACTTTCCACAGCCAGGGACACCGAGAATCAACATCCCTTTAGGTTGGGGTAGTCCATAGTTACGCGCTCTCTGACTAAAAGCATTGGAACGCTGTTGCAACCAGTGTTTTAGTTCTTCAAGTCCCCCTACTGCTTCTAGGTCTTCTTCATCTTCGATATATTCGAGGATTCCATTTCGACGAATCAATTGTTGCTTTTCAGAAAGGACGATATCGACTTCTTCTTCAGTTAATTTACCATTGGTAACCTGAGCTTTGCGATAGACCTTTTCAGCTTCATCTTGGGTTAAGCCTAAGGTGGCTCTAACCAACTTTTCGCGGGTTTCGGCTGACACCTTTTTAGTGCGAACCTGTCCGAGCTGTTGATCGAGAACCTCTTCGATCGCTTTAATATCTGGCAGAGGAAAGTCAAGAACAACGATCTCTTTCTCTAATTCAACAGGAATAACTTGGATTGGCGACATCAAAATAATAGTTTTTTGAGTGCCTTTAAAGTTAGCTACTGCATCACGCAAGCAACGAACAATCACTGGATGGTCGAAAAAAGGATGTGCATCTTTAAAAACATAGATGGCTGGATCCTTTTGATCGGCTCTTGTGATCCACTTTAGGGCTGCTTCGGCTGACTCAGTGTTGTGCTGGGCAGTGCCTGTTGTTTGTCCGTACTCAACTATTCCATGGGTAACTGTCCATGTAAACATGCGACGTACGGGTTTTATCTGAGAAATAGTAGCGATCGCCCTTTCTGCTCTTTCTTCCTCTGGCGTATTGAGGTAGATCAAGGGATATTGGGCTTGAATTAAAATGCTAAGTTGCTCTTGCATATAGTAATACTGAGGTCTATGCCTCTGTCCTCACCTTGTCTACAGAAAAATGTCTAGGAATAGTTTGGGAATATAGGTAGCTAATTCAAAGCTGATTTAGCAAACTGAATCTAACAAGCTGATTCAACCGATAGAAACCAGCTCCTCATCTTGACTATCAGCTTTACTGACAGTGACTGGTGAAGGTTGATTTCGATTGCCACCGATCGCTAGTAATTCACCATTACGGATCACAACTGTTTGGGAACAGCTAGGACAACTATAGGTTTGATGGGTATGCCCAACACCAGAAGACTCGACGATATCGGCATGGGCAAGATAAAAACTAATTGCTTTTTCTGCCAAGTCTGACATCGAATCCCCATCAATCGCAGAACGAATTTTAAGCTGCTGGTGTAGTCGTTCAGGGAGGTAGAACGTAACTTTTTGCGTTACCTTTTGCTTATCTTGCATAGTGGTTAAGAACTGTGAATACCCGGGTATGCAACTAAGGTACAGGCGAAATATTCTGCTGTCAAGCCATTATGCCGCTATGCCAGCAATATCTTAACATTTCGTTATATTACTGCTAAAGAAAAAGCGGTATGGGGCTTTGCCCCGCACCGCTTTTTCTTGACTGGGAAAGGAGTATAGTCACCGCCAACTGTATCAGGACATAAAACCCAAAATCATGTTGTCGCGCTCCGCGCGACAACATGATTTTGGGTTTTAATTTTGTCCTAATAAGACTGGAGGTAGCTATATATGCTTCTGGTTTGTTGTTTGCCTAAATTTTAGAAATTGCCAAAAATCTCTTTACCCAGAT
>NZ_LIRE01000257.1 GCF_001402795.1 Pseudanabaena sp. 'Roaring Creek' | reverse complement strand
TCACTTCTTTGCATCTTTGTGGGGATATGTGAAATTGGAGGTTCTTAAACTCAATTCTAAGCTCAATCATTTTGCTCTCAAATCCAAATTGTATATTAAGGCTTTGCAGCAATCTTACTTGGAATGGCAATCCCTGAAACCTTTTTAGACTTCTGCGTAAGGTGAGTTAAGTTAAACGATCTCAAGGTAAACCTTGAATTTTAAGGTTTACATTAGGCGATTCTCAAGTTCGGGATATTTAGAAAATAAGCTATCAACACTGGCAATTTTTGCGTCATATTCTAAGGCGGTGGCGATGATTAGGCGATCGAAGGGATCTTTGTGAATGGGAGATAGGTTTACTGCTCTGACTGTAATTGCTGGAGATAGTGGAAATAAATCAATTCCTGATGGAAGCAGAGCTTCTTCAAGCCATTCTAATACTGGACATGGCAATTCTAGTCTTCCTTTTTGAGATGCAAGTGCAATTTCATAACAAGATATTGCTGACACCCCAACTTGAGGTGCGGTTTCGATCGATGTTTGCCAAGAATCAGGAATTTTCTGAAGATCTTCTGTCATCAGCCAAAACCAAATATGAGTATCCAGCACAATTATTTCAGACATTCCCAATCCTCTTCATCAACGATGGGGCTGACGATATCGCCTAATGTTCTGCCTTTACCTGCGATCACTTTTGATGGAGAGCGTCTTTTAATTTGGGTGACTTTATTTTCTTCGGCAATTACAATAATGGCGCGAGTTGTCTGCAAGTTTGGCTTTTCACCTAGCCATGTAATGCGATCGCCTTCAATGGCAACTTCATAACTTTTGAGCATAGTTGTTTATCTCCTTAAAGTGTTTTCAAATTCTTGTTTTTTGGTGGAAATTAGAGAACGTAGGCGATCGTTTTTTGCCCCTTGTTTCCTCTGCTCAAGTTGATTATAGGTAATTTTAGGAAACAAATGCTAGTATAAATATTATCTGAAATTGTGCCGTAACGTTTCCAGATATGCCGCTAAGTTGGAATGAGATTAAGCAAAAGGCGATCGCCTTGAGTCGCAGCAGGAGGATGAGGCAAATGCTTGGGCAAGGGAGTTTTTAATTCCATCAGAGTATGATGCGGAGTTATGTGCGCTGCGATCGCGTGAGGATGTGATTGAGTTTGCTGAGAGGCTTGGGATTCATGCTGGGATTGTAGTTGGGCGATTGCAGTATGATCAGGTTATCGAGCATAATAGTAAGTTGAATGCTGTAAAGGTAAGTCTTGAATTTTGAGGATTATTAAACAAAAATGTCAAAAAATGATAAGATTCTCTCAAAATTAAGAATTTAATAAAAATGTTACTACAGCCAGAAAATCAAAGTAAGAAATATCAAACTTTATTTAATGAAATTGACGAAGGACGTGTAAAGATTCCTCAATTTCAAAGGAGTTTTGTTTGGGAAAAAGAGAAAACAGCCAAGTTAATTGATAGCCTTATCAAAGGATTCCCAATAGGGACTTTTATATTTTGGAGGACAAAAGAAGAGTTAAGGTGTGTTAAAAATGTTGGCAATGCAAACTTACCTGAAACTCCAAAAGGAGACATGACTAGCTATGTATTGGATGGACAACAGAGAATTACGTCTCTTTATGCTGTCAAAAAAGGGCTTGTAATTAGTAAAGACGGCAAACAAATTGACTACAAAGATATTTGTATAGATATAAGCTTAGATATTGATACTGATGATGAAGTAGTAGGTATAGAACCATCATCAAAGTATCCATCTGTATCAGTATATGAAGTGCTAAATGGTAGTATCATTGACTTTCTTGATAGATTTTCCAAAGAAGAAGTAAAGAAAATTGAGGTTTATCAAAACCGACTAATTGGATATGATTTTTCTACAATTGTTATCAATGACTACCCAATAGATATAGCTTGTGAAGTTTTTACAAGAATTAATACAGGAGGCGAAGAGCTAACTTTATTTGAAATTATGGTAGCTAAAACTTACGATCAAACTAGAGGCTTTGACCTATCGAAAAAATATGAATGTTTGATTGAAGGTGAAGACGACAAAGGTAAAGATTTGAAGAGCGCTAATTACGATACAATTCCTGAGATTACGGTGCTTCAATGCGTATCAGCTTGCTTATGCCAACAAATTCGTCGTCAAGATATTCTTAAATTGAGAAAAAAAGAGTTTATTGATATATGGGAACAGGTCAAGAGTGCCTTATTCGATGCTGTTGATTATCTTAGAAGTAGCCTTAGAGTGGTTGTTTCTGGATTATTACCCTACAATACACTTCTAGTTCCATTAACTTATTTCTTTTTTAAGAAGAAGTCTAATGGGATAACTGTACATCAAGATAAATTATTAACGCAATACTTTTTCTGGGCTACATTCTCCAATAGATTCTCATCATCAGTTGAGGCAAAAATAACTGTTGACCTAAAGAGAATAGATGAAATCCTGAAAGATTCTAAACCAACTTACCTAAATGAAGAGGTCAACCTTAATGTTGATATTTTAAAGGTGCATAAATTTGCCACAGGTGATGCTTTCTGTAAGGGAATACTGTGCATACTCAGTTATTTTGAACCTCGCTCATTTGCAACTAATGGAGTTGTAATTTTAGATAACTCTTGGTTAAAAGTAAGCACTAGTAAAAACTATCATCATTTTTTTCCTAAAAATTATTTAAAAAAACAGGGAATTGAAGAAGGATTAGCAAATTCTGTCCTAAATATAACTATCGTAGATGCTCATATCAATAAAAACGAAATTAGAGCTAAGGCTCCAAGTGTTTACATGAAAAAGTTTTCAATGTCGAACAGTAAGATTAATGTTGCAATGCAAACACACTTAATTGATGACTTGATTAACTTTGGCATATGGGACGATAACTATACAAGATTTCTTTACCAAAGAGGGCAGCGTATTCTGCAAGAAATTAATCAGAGATTATATCCTAAATTCTAAATAGCAACGTCTTCAGTCTCTTGAATGCTCATTTATATAGCGATCGTGAATTTATACCACTACTTCCAATAATTTATTTTTCAAAAAACAAAACTATGCAAACACTACCTAAAACCGAAGAAAAATTAATCGCAGTCATCAAAACCTTACCAACTGAAAAACAACAAGCACTATTAGAATTTGCCGAATTTTTGCAAGCCAAAACAGCGCCTAAAGCCCCAAGCAAAAGCATCAAAGGCTTATGGGCAAATGCAGATATTAACCTCACCGAAGAAGAACTCTCTACAGCCAGAAAAGAAATGTGGGCAAACTTCCCCAAGGATATTGAACTATGAGCGTTGTTGCTGACACCCACACAATTATTTGGTATCTGCGAAGTCCCGAAAAGTTATCACCAAATGCAGTAACTTCCCTTGATAATGCCTTGAATAACGGCGAATCAATTTTTATATCTGCAATTTCTCTTGTAGAAATGAATTATTTAGTTGAGAAAAATCGCATTCCCACAAGTTCACTAGAGCAACTTTTACAACTAATAGACGATCCAATTGTAAACTTATTCGTTGTTCCCTTAGATACCCCAGTAGCCAAATCTTTTACTCAAATCCCACGTGAAATTGTTCCAGAAATGGGCGATCGCATTATTGCTGCAACCTCTCTCTATCTTAATCTGCCTCTAGTTACCAAAGACCATAAAATCAGAAATTTATCCAATATTCAAACAATTTGGTAGCTTTAAAAGCAGATGTAGTTAAATAATCGTTTGATATAGCGATCGCTAATCTATACCATTACTTTCAACAAGCGAAATAAATCACCTTGACAGTCTCATCACCTTATCCACTCACAACCTGAGTGCGAGCCTGAGAACGCGATTTAGGCTTATCTTTCACCACAATCTCTACATCACGACCTAGAGAATTCAAAAATCTAAACAACCTCACAGTCGAGAATCCCGATAACTTGCCATTGATCAAAGCCGACATCTTAGGCTGATCGATTCCCAATAGCTTAGCCGCTTCGACTTGAGTAATTCCTAACTTAGTAATGATACTGCTGATTTTGTAAGCAAGTTCTGCTTTAACCAGCAACTCATCAGAATTCTCTAATCCCAAATCTGCAAAAACATTACCACTACTTTTTTGCACCTTAATCTCTTCAGTCATTTAACACCTCCATTTATTTCTTGTTGTAATGCTCAGCATAGTTTTCTTTAGCCCGTTTTAGTCTTGCCTCAATCAAATCCATATCTTGCTTTGGAGTAGCAATACCCTGTTTCGATTTTTTTTGGAAGGAATGTAGAACATAAACAACATCAGCAAATTTGATCGTATAAACTGCCCTATAAGTGTCTCCATCAAAATCTTCTACTACTTCCACAACCCCAGCACCTTTAAATCCTTTAAGCGGCTTAGCAGAAGGATGTTTATCTCCACATTGAGCGAGGTACAAAGCATAACCCACAACTTGCTGAACCTCGTCTGGGAAATTTTTTAAATCATCTAGCGAACTCCCAATCCACTCAACAGGTTTCAAAGGTAAAATACTCACATTACAAATATGCTAATACTAGCATATCGCATAAAATTAATATTGTGACATAAGGGACTTGCGATTTAATGAAGTACCAAATATAAAGCCAGAATCGTTGGCGCGGCTCCGCCGCGCCAACGATTCTGGCAAATCTGGATTGGTATCTTATTCTCTCGCAAGTCCCTAAAGCTCTTTAAAAGCAGATGTAGTTAAACAATCGTCTGATATAGCGATCGCGAATTTATTTCACTACTTTCAAGAAGCAAAACGAGT
>NZ_LIRE01000256.1 GCF_001402795.1 Pseudanabaena sp. 'Roaring Creek' | reverse complement strand
AGGGTGGGATAGTCTTCAAGAATTTAATAATTGTATAAACTCTTTGAAGTCTTGGTTGAGCATTGTATTTGTATTGATGATATTCTTGGCGAATTTGTTCGAGGATTTCTATTCTCTTTTGGGGTGTTTGTTGTTGCCAGTATTGAAAATCGCTTGTTTGTTGTTTGATGTTAGTTTTGATGATTACTTTTTCCATGTTGTTTCTCTTCGATTTAGTCTCCTTATTCTATCGGTAAGTCTCTCAGATAATAAAAACGATCGCCTTTTCCAGCATCACCCTTATCTCTTCCCAAATATTTTAGGCTAATGAGAAAACATCAATGGCGATTGTTCTAACTGGTTTGGCTTGACTATGAAGCATCAGGCGAATTTGTTCTGTTGTTTGGCGGCTAAAGTTATTCATTTTCTATTGGTTGAGTCTCGTAAGTAGTAAAAACATTTATTCAGAATGGAAATTCATCATAGATATTTATATCTGTTTTGTCTGGCTTCGGTTGCTTGAAGTTATCGAAAGTACAACTCCAATTGCTATTATTGCCTAGATATAACGCTAAAACTTCTTCTTGCTCATCACACAAATTTATTTCTAACTCGTTAGCTTGAGAACTCCAGTTGCAATTGCTTAGATATTGCAATCGTGAGCCATCCCTCAGGAATTTCTGAACTGGTTCGACTTTATTCCAAGATTTTGAAGTGCCATCCCACTTAAAGCCATCTGCTTTTAGTAATTCTCTGATATTGTATGTTCCGCTTGTCCCACGACCTTGTTGATTGCTAACTTTGATAGTGATAAAGCAAGTTTCAGTTGTGGGAACTGGATAGTTTTTCCAGTCAAGTTCTTGCAGTTGCATTTTGCTCATTAAGCCTGCAATGAATGGCGACATTTTGAAATTGTCTATAACTATGTATAGCTCTTCTTTGGCACGGGTTAGGGCGACATAAAACAGTCGGCGATCATCTTCAAGTAACTTGTTTTCATCATCGCCAAAAATACGGAAAAAGATAGAGTCAGGGTGAATACTAGAATAGTTATAAGCATCAAGAATGATTACTGCTTGTCGTTCTTTGCCTTTGTATTTATGGGTCGTGGAAATATCGATTAGTTGTTCTAAATCACCGACTAAGTTGAGTTTTTTGATGATGTATTTGCGAAATTTGTCTAGTTCTTTGATTTTACTATCTACACCTTGCAAAAGATTTTTCTTGCTAAGTAGAGCAACTTGTTTTCCTTCTTGGATGAGTTGACCTGTAAGACGAATGATCGCGGCAGTCAAATCATAGCTATGTTCTTGTTCTTCGATCGCCGTCATCTGAAATTTGGCAATATTAACCAGTTGGATTTTGCCTTGTACTTGAGTTGATGGCTTGGCGGGTATGCCTCTATCCGCCATTAATTTGTTACCGAACTTGACAATTTGTGAGCCTGATCGGTAATTGGTGGTAATGGATAAGGTATTAGATGGTTTGAATATTTCGGTAAAGTTTTTGTAGTAGGACAAGTCAGCACCAGCAAAGCTATTGATGGCTTGCCAATCGTCACCAACACAGAAAAATAGGGCTTCAGGATTTTGTTTTCTGATAGCTGTAACAAGGTTATGAAAGAGCAAAGAAAAGTCTTGATACTCATCAATCATAATGTATTTAAGTTCTTTTAAATCACCTCGAACTTTACTACTCACAAATACGGTATTACCTTCTTCTACAGTTTTGTCAGCTCTCTGCATTAATCCATCAAAGTCTTCTTCGCCTGTTTGCTGGAGACGCTCTAAATAGGAACTATAAAAATTCTGTGCTAGATCTAAAAAATGAAATTCTATCTCGGTTGTTTTAGGATTAGAGGCAAAATAGCGCTCAATTTTTTCACTGAGTTGATCAGGAGTCAGGCATTGCTTGCGGCAACGCCCGATAAAATTAGTCATGGCTTTAGTAAAGCGATCTATGGCACGGTCTTTAATCTTTTCCCAGATTTCTGAAGTGCTGAGACGATTAAACTCAAGCCCCATATCTGTGAGAATATCGCGCAAATGGTTTTCCATTCCTTCTCGTCTATGTTGTTTTAAAATTTTGGGATTTAGTTCAACAAAGAAATAGTCAGATTGATTTTGCCAATAACGTCGCTTTTGTTCTGATTGTTCGTCATAGTTTGGATCGCCTTCTATCCCAAAGTATTCGATTACAACACCTTTTTTGTAATTTACTTCTTTTAAAACGGTAAAGTCTGGATGATAATTAATGCCTTTCCACCAAAAATTTTTTTCATACTTAAAAGGAATGTCATGTTCAAATAGAAAGTCAGCAATAATTTTCTCGCCACCAGATTTATAGTTATAGCCATCAATACCGATTTGCGGTAAAGAACGGCGATATTCAATCATTTCCTCTGGTGTTAGATTATATCCACCTTCAGAAATTCTTATCCAAACATCTCTAAATTTATCCATCATTAGAGATTTGATCTGTTTAAAATAATCTGGATTTCTTATATGTTCATCAATCGCACTTTGTAAGCTACGACTTTTTGTTTGTTGTCCGTCTGGCTCATCAAAAATTAGTGTTTCATCAGGATGAAGCAAGTGATAAGCCAGTGCATGAAATGTTATCGCATAGGGTGGCTTATCATTAGGCAAATGTTTTTGTAATCTTTCTCTAATTTCTTGAGCAGCTTTTCTATTAAATGCTAATAGTAAGATTTCAGATGGTTTAATCCCGCAGTGTTTTTGTAAAAATATGGCGCGATTAACTAATGTGGATGTTTTGCCACTGCCAGCCCTTGCGATAAGTTGCACATGACTATTAACCGAGCCAATCGCTAAAGATTGTTCTAGGTCAGATTTACTTCTTAGATTAGTTGAAATCCACTGTTGTACAAATTTTTGCTTTATACCTCCATATTCAAGTTGAGAAATATCTGTTCTACAATTTGATATATAAAATTCATCTGTATATATAAAGTCTTGTTTTAAAGTATTCTGTATTTGTTCAATTAATGATTTTTTCTTCTGTACTAGAGTGTCTTTCTGCTGTTTATAATAATCGATGTCATCTAATATTAAAGATGGACATATTTCTTTAAAAAGACTAATAAACTTGCTTTTTTCATATTTGGTTGCGTCTATATTTAATCTTTTTATAGAGCCAGTTACCATGTTTTGAGCTATAGGTTCATATCCTGAGTAAGCAACTGTGATAAACACTCTTCCATTTAACATAGTTACTTCTCTGACTTTACAATCTTTAAACTCAGCTTTTTTAGTTGTATTACCATTTTTATCTATCAAAACTAGATTGCCATTCGCTCTCAATACTCTTGGCTTAATACGTTTAACATCTTTCCCTTTAAGTAATGTCCATAATTCTTCGTAGCCTGCTATTACTTGTGCAAAATCTTGGACTGTTTCAATTTTTGTATTCATTAACTGCTTGGGTGGCTAAGTAGTGAGTTTATTTCATTGATCAAACTGTTTATCATAGCTTTTGACATAATGCCCCCCTAGAAGAACTCCATAATGACAAATAAGATTAATCTGCTAATTTACATATCCTATTGAATCTGAATAACTAACACGATATCGGCAAATATTTGGGTTTGACTGTTATTTTAGCAAATATTAATTTGCGAAGCGCTATATTTTATTTTAATCTTTATGTCGCTAAGTGAAAATTGCCCTCGAAACAGGAAAATTTTTAAATTTAAAGTTTCTACGGGATAGCTTGCTTTACAATGGAAGTCAAGTTTAGAGACTCTAGATATGGATAATAACCGCATTGATACTAATTGGACTATTGTTACTGGTTGGACTGATGATGGTAATTTGAAGATTACCATTGAAACCCGTAGGTCAATTTTAGGAGATGCTGGACTAGAGACTGATTTATCGGAAGAGTTTTTTTACCTGTCTTTTTTTAAAGATGAATCAGAAACTGAAATAGGTGATTTGACTGGAATATATGATTTTAAAGATGCTTATATAAAGATTCACCCTAGCAAGTCTGAGACGGATGCTTTTAAAATTATTGAAGAGGAAATAGCAAGGGAATATGATAGCTCTGTAGCCAGTAATTTTAAAAAGCTTGTTAATGGACGCTGGTTAAGTTGATGTGCATTTAATTTGCAGGAACACTGTCAGCAAGTAATCAAGCGATCTCATCCAAAAAATAAATAACTTGATCTCTCGTTACAGTTGGAAAACCATCAATGGATTCGCCATCCTTGAGATAATCCAAAAGTGTCTGCACAGGAACTCTAGTATTTGTAAATGCAACCGTACCACCCATAACATCAGGCGATCTACTAATAAACTTTGAGTCTCTAAACATAAATTTGTGCTATTTAGATATATTGAATATTTTAGCAACTATTGATATTTCGATCGCCCCACCCATAACCGCATCAGTAAGCAAAAAGAAAATCTAAATACTTTGCCATTCCCTAGCATCCGCAAACAGCGATAAATGCTTAGCATTACTCGTAGCAATAATCACCTCATGCCCATAGCCAGCAACCAAAACCGCCTGAGCCGCCAAAATCACATCACCATCTAACGATTTATGATCGGCTGTCGGCTTGCCTTGATTTCTCGCCCTAGCCCATAACTCGGCAGCCTTTAACATTACCTCTGTCGTAATTGGTAAATATGTAAGTTCAGACTTCAAAAGATCTAGTTTTCTAAGGCTCGATAACTTATTAGTCCGTAAAAGCTCCCGCCTAACTTCATAATCGATAATTTCAGATAGAATTATTTTCATATTTCTTGCTAAGAGATTGTCGAACCATTGCTGACACTGCAAAGCCAAAGGAGTCGCTTTAGGGTTTGTAATCAATCCAACAGGAGTGGAGTCCAAAAAGATGATCTGACTCATTAGATAGAAATACCTTCAACAGATTCAATTATTTTCAAAGATTCTTTCTGCTCATCTTCACTATCCAACACAGCCCATGTTGTAAATAACTGATTGATTCTTTGTCGTCTGAGACTTTGCCTTTCTGGATTGCTACTATTAATCTCGCTCATAGCAGCATCCCAAGCGCTTGCGGATGAAGATTTAGTAATTCGCTGTTGATGAAAAAAATGTACAAAATCTAACAACTCAGGAATGTATTCTTCGGGAGTTTGTGCGATCGCATCTAATAGTTCAAGCCTTTGTTTAGTTAGCATACTCAAGCCCTCCAATCAATACACTGAAATATTGAATTTACCTGATATCTTAGCAATACTCTCTATGCGATCGCCATACTCACAAATCCGTAAATCCTAACCCTCATACACCACAGACTCATCGGTAGAAATGTTAGAAGCGATCGCATCAGTTACAGCATTCTCATCAACGACTAATCAACAGGCTGAATCTGATTTTGAAGAACTAACTTTAAAGCGGCGTTAGCCAAGCGGCTGCCCACCGATGCCCCTTCAAACTGAAAATCAGGCGATCGCAAGCCCTCAACTAAATTTTGCAAACCCGCATCTGTCAATGAATACTTTTCAGTACGCTTCTCCTTGGATATGGCGATCGCTCCACTATCGATTGATGACAGCAAAGCATTTTTATAAGCCGTCGCCTTGTCCTTATCTTTACTGGCGGAGCGTAACAATTTCCCCTTATTTACTACGCTCTGACCTTCTCCCAGATCCCATAGATTTAGAAGCAACCGAATCTCAGTATTATTTATAGACATCTTGATTTACTCTTGATAGATTTTTAGGGCTATTCCCCAGAAATTTGCAGAAATTAAAGCAACGCCAGACCGAAAGAACATCACACCCACTTTTTTTAGGATAATACCTTTATGTGCTTTTTTCTGAAGTCTCAAAGATTAAATTGCCTGCAAAATACTTACTAAAAAATAATATTTATAGATTTTTGTCTATATTTATCTCAAAAAATCTCCTCAATCGCCTCTGTAAAGTTTATTGTTCCTAGAATTTCTATGCCTAGCTTGATGCGATCGCTGTGCTTGCAAATCGCTAAAGAAGCAACTAGATACGATCGCCTTAAATATTCCAAAACAATCCAAAACAGTCCAAAATAAAGGTAGGATTTCGATGGATTATTAACAACATTTTGTCGCTCAATACCGCAACCGTCATGGAAACTCCCAAAAACTTGGGCTACACCCAGCCAGCCGAATGGCAACCCCACAGCGCCTGTTGGCTAGCCTTTCCCAGCCATCGTGACCTGTGGTTAGAATCTCTGGATATAGTTCAAGCCGAATTTGTCGCCCTTGCTAAAGCGATCGCGCGATCGGAGCAGCTAGAAATCTTAGTGCTAGAGGAAACCGCCGAACTTGCTAAGCGGTTGCTTGGAGACTTACCCGTTCGCTTCCATCAGATTCCCTTTGGTGATATCTGGATGCGCGACATTACGCCAATTTATATCAAAAGTGCGGAAGGGAAGCTAGGGGCTTTGCATTTCCAGTGGAACGGTTGGGGTGGCAAATATATGCTCGAACATGACGATCGCGTAGCCGATCGGATTCTCCAAACTCTCGATCTGCCAAAATTTGAATTTGATTGGGTTTTAGAAGGCGGTGCGATTGAGGTTGATGGCGAAGGAACTTGTCTTACCACTAAGCAATGCTTGCTTAACCCGAATCGCAATCCACAGATGGATCATACCGCGATCGAGGAGGGCTTAAAAAATGCCTTGGGAGTAGAAAAGATTCTCTGGATTGAAGAAGGATTGCTCAACGATCATACCGACGGACATATCGACACGATCGCTCGTTTTATTGCACCCCATACCGTCATGTGTATGCAGCCAGCCGCTGAGAACGATCCCAATTATCAAGTTCTCAAGGATATTGCCGCCCAATTGGAAGAGATGACCGATGCTAAGGGACGCAAGCTGAATGTCATCAAAATTCCATCGCCAAATCTAGTCTTAGATGATGAAGGCGAAATCATGCCTGCCAGCTATCTGAATTTCTATATTTCTAACGATAGCGTAATTATTCCCACCTACGGTTCGATCAATGACGAAATTGCCGTTCGGGAAATTGCCAAGCATTTTCCTACCCGTCAAGCGATCGGACTTCCCGCCAAAAATATTCTCTTAGGCGGTGGCGCGTTCCATTGCATCACCTGTCATCAGCCTGCATAAACACCAAGGAAGAGAATATTCTCCTCCTTAGGTTTTGATGGCGCACTGCGATCGCAAAGTACTTATAGTGCTTTGCGATCAAACCCAAACAAGAAAATCCTTAAAAGCGTTACGAAGCAACGCTTTTAAGGATTTTCTTGTTTGGGTTTGAGTGATAATTGCGGTAGATCGTAAACAATAGAGAAGAAATATGGTGTTTGGGTTTACATTTCTTCTCTCTACAAAGCTCAAGGACTTAATGAAACCACAAATAAAACTTAACGCAAACATAAGATAGGGTAACGATTACAAAAGTATAATTTGAATCGATGTGAAAGTTTGGAAAAATATTGAAAATAAAACAATTACAGCTCTCTAATTAATACCTAAGGCAAGATTAATGGGCTTATTTATTAATTTCTTTATTAATATTAATTGCCTCCATACTATTGACTCTTTAAATATAGTAATCCTAGATTATATTTTTAGAATATATTACTCAAATGCATTCCCATCCTAAAAGTCCAGAAAACTACAAACGATTTTGTGATTTTGTTTTTGTAAACGTAAATATTTATAGGAAAGGGCTTTTTACCTAAAGCATATTTTCTGTCGCATTGAGTAATAGACACGGTTATCTGTGATCGCCAAAAATGTTTCTTGCAGCTACTAAAAATAATTTAAAAGGCAGAGCCTCATGGTTTTAGTGGAATTTAGATAGAAACGATTGGCGCTTTAACAGGAAAAGATTATAGAACGGGACAAGATTTTTATATTTCTTAGGAGCTTCATGATGTCTATTAACAAAAAGGTTACTAGCAAAAAATGGTTTCGATTTGCTTTTAGCTTGTTTTCAACATTTCTACTAACTGTGGTTGTAACCGCATGCGTTCAAACCCAAACACCAGAGCCAAATTCCAAAGCTAGTAATACTCCCACAACAAGTACTTCTACGTCTATGGCTTCTAGCGAAGCGTCAAAATCTGATTCTATCAATGTTTATACAGCTCTAGAAGACGACCAATTGTCAGATTACTTGCCTTTGTTTCAAAAGCAATATCCTGACATTAAGATTAACAAGGTTCGCGATTCTACGGGAGTAGTTACGGCGAAACTGTTGGCAGAGAAAGATAATCCTACGGCGGATGTAGTTTGGGGTCTTGCCGCATCTAGTTTGTTGGTTGCTGACAAACAAGGTATGTTAGAGCCTTACGCACCCAAGGGACTCGAAGCGGTTCAGCCTCAATTTAGAGATAGCGAAAATCCTCCTAAATGGGTTGGTATCGATGCTTGGGAATCAGCTTTTTGTGTAAATACCGTTGAAGCGGCGAAAAAGAATCTACCCATTCCCCAATCTTGGGCAGATCTGATCAAGCCTGAATATAAAGGTCAGATCGTCATGTCCAATCCTGCCTCTTCGGGAACTGGATTCTTATCAGTCTCTGCCATTTTGCAAATGATGGGTGAGGCAGATGGTTGGAAATACCTCGATGCGCTCCATCAAAATATTGCCCAGTACGTCCATTCTGGTTCTAAGCCATGTAAACTTGCTGGTTCTGGCGAGTATGCGATCGGGATTTCCTTTGGCTATCGCGCCGTAAAACAAAAGAATTCAGGCGAACCAATTCAGCCCGTGTTTCCTAAAGAAGGTTCGGGTTGGGATATCGAAGCTAACGCTCTCGTCAAGAAGGCAAATATCAAACCTGCTGCTAAAACCTTTTTGGACTGGGCAATTTCTCCTGAAATCTCTAAAAAGTATGCCAAGAATTTCCCTTTAACAGCAGTCAAGACTGACGTTCCCATCCCTGCAGGATTTCCCGAAGATCCGATCAAACAGCTATATCCTAAAAACGACTTCAAATGGGCTGCGGCTAATCGCGATGCAATTCTCGCGGAATGGACGAAGCGTTATGACTCCAAGTCGGAAGCGAAGAAAAAGTAAATTCCCACGTTATCTCACTAAACTCCCAACTTTTAGTGAAATTTGGCAATTATATTTGCATAGTTAAAAAATAAAACCAGAATCCATACCGCCCCCTGTGCGGACGGTATGGATTCTTAGGAATTTGAATGGATTTTAAAAGTTTGGAAAATTCCTGAAAGTCGAGAATCTTCAATTCAATTCGGCTTCTTATGCTTCTTATGCTTCTTATTTATTTGAATTAATCCTTATGACAAATTCTCCTGACGGAACAGAAGCGATCGCTAATTCTACGAAATACGAGCGATCTAACGAAAAGGGGCAAAAACGAGAGCAATCTCATCCTTTAGATTCGGATAACCTCGGTCAACCCTATCTCAAAATCGAGAATATCTCAAAATCCTTCGGACAGTTTACGGCTCTCCATGAGATCGATCTCAATGTCTATGCTGGAGAATTTGTCTGTCTCCTAGGACCGAGCGGCTGCGGAAAGACGACCCTACTGAGAATCATCGCTGGACTTGAAAGCCAGACTAGCGGGCGAATCATTCAGGGCGATCGCGATGTTTCTCAACTCCCACCTGCAAAACGAGATTTCGGGATCGTGTTTCAATCCTATGCCCTATTTCCCAATCTCAATGCCGAGCAGAACATTGCCTATGGCTTGCACAATACGCCCATGCCAAAGACACAGATCGCGCAAAGGGTGAAAGAACTATTAGAAACAGTGGGTTTAGAAGGCTTTGGTAAAAAATATCCCGCCCAGATGTCTGGAGGACAACAACAGCGAATTGCCCTCGCTAGAGCCTTAGCGCTCTCGCCAAGCCTGTTGCTGTTAGATGAGCCGCTCTCCGCCTTGGATGCAAAGGTGAGAAATCGCCTGCGCGTGGAGATCGTGCAGCTACAGAAGCGGTTGGGAGTGACAACGGTCATGGTGACTCACGATCAAGAGGAGGCGTTAACGATGTCCGATCGCGTAGTGGTTATGGATAAGGGCGTAATTGCCCAAGTAGGAACGCCGCGTATGGTATATCAAAACCCCAGCAATCCTTTTGTCGCAAACTTCATTGGCTCGACCAATCTTCTATCAGGCGAAGTCCTATCGCCAACGCAGGTACGCTGCGGCAATATTCTCCTAGAAGCAAAGGTGGAGAATTTATCAGAGCATACGCCGATCGCGATCGCCATTCGACCCGAAGCAATTCAATTATTGGATTTATCTGACGGTGTGGGGGGCGATCGGGGTGACCTTTCTAACGTACTATCGGCGGAAATTGAAGGAATTGAATTTCTCGGTTCGGTCTATCACATTACCTTGCGACCCGATGGCAACGCTAAAGCAGCCATGAACATCGAGTTATCGATTTATCAAGCAAGACAGATCGATCTGAGGTTGGGGACGATGCTTAAGATTCGACTTCCTCCCGATGAGTTACAGGTTTTTACCGACTCTGCAAGCTCCCAGCAATCTTAATGATATCAAACGCTTATTGGTTAGGCATATTTTCGCGATCGCCAAAATAGCGATCGCCAAAATAGCGATCGCTATTCTGGCAATGTAAATTAACGGATATTCCTTATGACGCTAGCTCCATCTAAATCCCCCCCCAAGAAAACAAGCTTTCCCTTTTTCGGTCAACCACAAGTTCAGCAAATTACGACGAAAGAAGACTGGATGATGAGGGGGCTGATAGTTATAAGCACTCTTTGGTTGTTGATTGGCGTATTATTTCCCCTTTATCCCTTACTACTTCGCAGTTTTCAGGATATCAACGGGCAGTGGATCGGGCTTAGCAATTACGCCCGCTATTTACAGACTCCCGCACTCTCAGCCTCCCTATTTAATACTTTTTATATCGCGATCGCCACCGCCCTAATATCCGTGAGTTTGGCATTTGTCTATGCCTATGCCCTCACGCGTACAGCCATGTTCGGGAAGCCATTTTTCCGCATTCTCGCCTTAGTCCCTCTCTTTATCCCGCCGATCGCTCACAGTATTGGATTAGTCTATCTCTTCGGGAATAAGGGATTGATTACTACGGGGCTGTTTTCGTTGTTTTCAGGTTGGGATATTCATCTTTACGGTTCCAATGGCATCATTTTGGGCGAAATTTTATATTGTTTCCCGCGCATAGTGATTTTGTTGGTTACGGCATTAAGTATTACGGATGCGCGGCTATACGAAGCCGCTGCCGCCCTGCGGACTCCACCCCATCGCGTATTTTTTACTGTAACCTTGCCAAATGTTAAATATGGTTTGATGAGTTCGATTTTTGTTTGTTTTATATTGGCATTTACCGACTTTAGCGTTCCTAAAGTCGTGGGTGGAGATTTTAACGTCCTAGCCACGGATATTTACAAGCAGGTAATCGGGCAGCAAAATTTTTCGATGGGAGCGACTATTGGCGTTTTCTTGCTCCTGCCTACGCTGATCGCCTATTTTCTGGATCGGATCTTAAAAGGTCGTCAAGCGGCAATGGTTAGCAGTCGTTCCGTTCCCTATCAAGCTGCTGCTCATCCCCGATTTGATTGGCTCATGTTTGGCATTTGTAGTTTGATTGCTGCTGGGATTTTACTAATATTTGGCGTTATCGTTCTTGCCTCCTTTGTTAAGGTCTGGCCCTATAACTTCGAGCTTACGACCAAACATTACGATTTTGATTCGGTGGGGGGCGGTGGTATTGCTGCCTATTGGAACAGTATCCAAATTTCCCTTTATACGGCAGTCTTTGGGACGATCGCGGCTTTTTTGGGAGCCTACGCGATCGAAAAAAGTAAGCAATTAAAAATATTGCGATCGCTTAATTATTTTCTATCTACGATTCCGTTGGCACTGCCAGGCATGGTACAGGGGATTTCCTATATCTTTTTCTTTAATAAGTCTCTATGGAATATCCCTTACACCAACCTTGCTTTGGTAAATCCCTTTCATGGCTTATACGGTACGATCGCTCTATTAGTTGTTTGTAATATCATCCACTTCTATACGGTGGGATTTTTAACGGCAAATACTGCCTTAAAACAAATCGATCCTGAATTTGAAGCGGTCTCGGCTTCGATGGGCGTACCCTTTTACAAGACTTTTTGGCGCGTGACCGTTCCCTTAACGATTCCGACAATTTTAGAACTGGGCAGTTACTTTTTCGTGAACTCCATGGTCACTTTGTCAGCAGTGATATTTCTATATCCCCCCAGTTTTCCCTTGGCATCGGTCGCGATCGTGAATATGGACGATGCGGGGGATGTCGCTCCTGCCGCAGCTATGTCTACCATTCTCGTGCTGACGAGTATGGGTGTGCGGATGCTTTACTTGCTGTTAACGCGAGGTCTGTATCAACGTACCCAAACTTGGCTAAAGCGATAAGTAATACCAAGTTAAGAAATGGCATAGCCATTTCTTAACTTGAGAACCCTGACGAAATCTAGTTTTTAAGCGGTGGGTTTTATGCCTAGCTACTGAGGATGATTTACTCCCTTCCCGCTATAAAATTAGACATTAAAAACCAAAAATTAGCGTTGCGGCGCGAAGCGCCGCAACGTCTAATTCTTCACTGGGAAGGGAGTAGAGCTTTATCTTAGAGATGACTTTCGCTTTTTAACATACGTTTATAGGCTAGCCACCCTGACGCGATCGCTACGACAAAAAATCCTACTAAAAACCGCAGATGCAGCATCATATCTACACTGGTAATAGTTTTACTATTGGTCGATAGCGCAGTAAAAGCTTCACTCATGTGGTAGACGGGATTAAATTGGGTAATTAAAAGCAAATCTTTAGACAAAAAAGTCGTCGGGAAAAATGCCCCGCCCAAAATCAATAGCGGTACGCCCACCCCCGCCACTAGGGAATTAACATCTTCTACCTTTCGCGCAAATTTGGTGGCAAGGACAAATCCCATCCCCACATAGGAGCCAATACTTGCCAAAATCACTACAATCCCCAAGGCGATCGAGCCGCTAAAACGTACTTCCCAGAAGGCGGCAACAGTATAAACAATGAGGGTCTGTCCGATCCCAATGGTGGCATAGGCAAAGAAAATTCCTAAAAAGTAGGAGACCCCATTGATCGGAGAAATCAGTAGCCGCTTAATTGTCAGGCTTTCTCTCTCTGAAACGATGGTGGACATCGTGCCCCCAAGGCAACTAAAAAATAATGCCGAACCAATTAAAGTCGCAGGAGCAGAAAGTTTAAAGGATTCCATCGTGGTAATTTTAGAACCCTCCGCTAAGACAAAACCATTTAGCAACAGCATCGAAATGGGAAAGATCACCCACAGGAGTAAAGTACGATAGGTGCGAAATAATTCCAGTAAAATACGTCGCCCGATCGCGATCGCTTCATACCCGTAATTCATGTGAAATTTTTATTGATTGAGTATCTTGCTATGGTAATTATAGGTAGAGGCGGCAAGAAGCGCTTCTATCTTCTTGATCGCTGATTTGATCGCTGACTTGATCGCTGAACAGTTAGAGACGAAATTACAACTGTGTTAAATGGCAAAACTCCGCTTGGGAAATATCTACAACGCATTTTAATTATTGCTGTTGCAGTTTATCTTGTCTTTAGATTACGGCAGACAGTGCAATTATTGCTGACTAGCTTGTTTTTAGCAGGTGCAATTACGCCTATTATCGAGCAAATGACCAATTTTCGGATTAAGGTCAAGCAATGGGAAATCGGCTTAAATCGGATCTGGGCAGTGTCCCTGCTCTATTTATTTTTGTTGATCGTGATAGTTTTGGCGATCGCCCCTGCACCGCAAATCATTCAGGAATTGGGACAATTTTTTATTAAGTTGCCAAATCTACTAGAGCAGATCCAGCCCCCGAAAAGCGGTATTGCCAATTTTAGCCAAGACCAGCTCAATCACATTTTGCAAACCCAACCCTTAATCGATCAAGCTCAAAATTTTGGTAAGGACATTGTCAGTCAAACCTTTGTATTCACCTTGCAAGTTGTCAATGCGATCGGTGTTGGCGTTTTAAGTATGTTGCTTGCGGCCTACATGGTGGTTCATTCAGATAGCTTGCTAAGAAGGTGCTTACGTCCCTTTTCTAAACAGATTCGCCAAGAGGTCGAAATTCTCATCCCCCCGATTACCAGATGTTTGGGAGCCTATGTGGTGGGTAGGGTTGGTACTTCTAGTTTGCTAGGGTTTTGCACCTATCTAACCCTATCGATTTGTGGAATTCCTTACGCGGGAGCCTTGGGACTATTGGTAGCGATCGCCAATCTCGTTCCCTATATCGGTGGTTTAATGGCTCTTGCCGCCATTTTTATCGCGGCTTGGGGAGTTGACTTTAATCGAGGGGCGATCGCCCTATTTATTTGCTTTGCACTACAACAAATCGAGGCTTTTATCTTGCAACCTTGGCTAGTTGCACCCTATTTAAACCTCGATCCCTTTGAGCTTTTACTTTCCATTATTGTAGGAGCCGAGCTTTTTGGCGTTGTAGGCGCAATTATCGCTCCGCCGATCGCAGGTACGAGCCGTATTCTTTTTAAGCACTTTGCCGTTAGTACCACCAATACCGATGACGAATAATACCAATTCCCAAAAGTGTGGCTACACTTTTGGGAATTGAAAACCAAACCCAGTAAGGGTTTTAAAACACAAAATGGCTATGCCATTTTGTGTTTTGGTATAACACCAAGGCTCAAAATGGCTACGCCATTTTGAGCCTTGAAAACCCTTACTATAAATTGGAATAAAAGGGCGATTTGCGCCCCTTTATTCCAATTTAGTAGACCTGAATCCATTCATGGATTTCGTAATCTGTCCAAATACCGTTTTGCCAATAGGGATCGGACTCGACTAATTTTTTTGCCGCCGCCACATCGGGAGCGACGTATATGGCGAATACTTTGGTCACATCCTGCGTAGGACCAACCGTGAGCAAGGTTCCCGTCTCATGCAAAGCCTTGAGGTTGTCAAGATGGTCTTGGCGAAAGGGCGCACGTTTTTCAAGAACGTTTTCGCAGTAGCTGCCCCACATAACAAATTTTTTTAATTCGGTAATCAATTTCCTAGCGATCCCCAATATAGTAACTATTTCTGAATAAGTAATACCAATTCACGAAAGTATGACAACACTTTTGTGAATTAAAAACCAAACCCAGTAAGGGTTTTTAATTCACAAAATGGCTACGCCATTTTGTGTTTTGGTATAAGTTGGCTTAATTAAATATAAAACCCTAAAACCTGCGGCGCACGCTGCGCTTGCGCCGTAGGTTTTAGGTCTGGATTTTAATTATGCTGAGGTACTTAATCCTAATTAAATCCTCAATAAATAAGAGCGTACATTGCACGCTCTTATTTATTGAGGATTAATTAAGATTAATATTTATTTTAATTAAAAAACAACCGATCTACGATCAAAGCAACAGTAGTAGCAAAAATAGTTACGCCAAACGCAACAATGATATTTTGTCCTTGACTAACACTGAAACAGGCTACTGCTCCAGCTCCTAAGCCTGCGGTAACTGCTGCAACTACAGGATCTTTAGCTGATTTATTGTACATTTTAAAACCACCGAACTTTAAAAAATAAAAAATTTTAATGCTTAATAATTGCTAGCCTAACAGTAGCGACTCAACAGTATTGACAGTTCTCAATAATTCTTCTTGCTCGCTCAGATTTTCTTAATATTCAGTTACATAATTAGATACAAATCTAGTTGTAAGTTTCATTACCATTCATTACCAATAAGCGTAGCGATCGCTAAAGTTTTCCTTAGGACATAAAGCCCCAAAACATGAATGGCGTTGCTGGGCAACGCCATTCATGTTTTGGGCTTTGATTTTCATTAACTAACTCTTAGCATAATTAAAATCTAGAGCTAAAAGCTGAGGCGCACGCGCAGCCTGTGCCTCAGCTTTTAGGGTTTTATATTTAATTGCGCCTAGATATAGCAGTAGCCAGTTATGTTAGGACAAAAACAAAACCCAGAAGAGTGTTGCGGCGCGAAGCGCCGCAACACTCTTCTGGGTTTTATGTCTTAAC
>NZ_LIRE01000255.1 GCF_001402795.1 Pseudanabaena sp. 'Roaring Creek' | reverse complement strand
TATAGCTGCCGCCAGTTTTGTTAGGACAAAATCAAAACCCCAGAGAGAGTTGCCGTGCTCCGCGCGGCAACTCTCTCTGGGGTTTATGTTCTGATATAGTTGGCAGGCGGCAGCTATAAAACCAAAGAGGGGAATGGCGGCGCAAAGCGCCGCCATTCCCCTCTCTAGCCAGCGAACATGAAAGCATTGACCTTGCTTTTTGGGTTTTAGCTTTTTAGGTTTTATCAGAATCAATCGGAATCAATCGGAGGGAATAGTTTATTATGTTGATACAAATAAAATAATTAGACCTATTGGTCGATTCTGACGCAGTTATTTCCTCACATTACCTTAAGTATTTTGAGTGGTAAGCAAAGTCAGGATCAATTATCATAAATTAAAATTAAGAATCGTTAAGATCTTACTCACTACATAGATTAAGGAACATTTGCAATGGGATTACCCTGGTATCGAGTGCATACAGTTCTCCTGAACGATCCAGGAAGACTGATCGCCACGCACCTGATGCACACTGCTCTCGTAGCAGGGTGGGCAGGCTCGATGGCACTTTATGAGCTAGCAATTTTTGACCCCAGTGACCCCGTCCTCAACCCCATGTGGCGGCAAGGTATGTTCGTCATGCCCTTCATGACCCGTCTTGGTATTACCAACTCTTGGAGTGGCTGGACTATCACTGGCGAACAAGTTGCCGACCCTGGTTTTTGGTCTTTTGAAGGTGTCGCTCTAGCCCACATCGTCCTTTCTGGTTTACTTTTCCTAGCTGCCATTTGGCACTGGGTTAACTGGGATTTAGAACTATTTAGAGATCCTCGCACAGGTGAGCCAGCTTTGGACTTGCCGAAGATGTTCGGTATTCACCTTTTCCTATCTGGTTTACTCTGCTTTGGTTTTGGTGCATTCCACCAAACAGGACTCTTTGGCCCTGGCATGTGGGTATCTGATGCCTATGGCTTAACTGGTCATGTTGCACCCGTAGCACCTGAATGGGGGCCAAATGGGTTTAACCCCTTCAATGCTGGCGGTATCGTGGCTCACCATATTGCTGCTGGTATCGTTGGTATCGTCGCGGGTCTATTTCACTTGACAGTGCGTCCACCAGAGCGTTTATACAAAGCCCTGCGTATGGGTAACATCGAAACCGTTCTCTCTAGCAGCATTGCAGCGGTATTCTTTGCCGCCTTTGTCGTTGCTGGAACCATGTGGTATGGCTCGGCAGCAACTCCCATCGAGTTATTTGGCCCTACCCGCTATCAATGGGATAGCAATTCCTTCCAGCAAGAAATTTCTCGCCGCGTTCAAACTGGCATCAATGCTGGATTGAGTGCTGAAGATGCTTGGTCGAAGATTCCTGATAAACTTGCTTTCTATGACTATGTTGGTAACAGCCCTGCTAAAGGTGGTTTGTTCCGCGTCGGTCCCATGAATAATGGTGATGGTATTGCCCAAGGTTGGCAAGGGCATCCTATTTTCAAAGATGGTGAAGGTCGTGAGTTGAGCGTCCGCCGCTTGCCTAATTTCTTTGAAACTTTCCCTGTTGTTCTTCAAGACCAAGATGGTGTGGTTAGAGCTGACATTCCTTTCCGTCGCGCTGAATCAAAGTACAGTGTTGAACAAACTGGTGTTACTGTCTCCTTTGTCGGTGGAGAGTTAAATGGTAAGTCTTTTACCGATGCCCCAACCGTTAAGAAGTATGCACGCCAAGCTCAGCTAGGTGAAATCTTTGAATTTGACCAAGAAAAGAATAATTCTGATGGTGTATTCCGTACTAGCCCTCGTGGTTGGTTCACTTTCGGACATGCAGTATTTGCTCTGTTCTTCTTCTTCGGTCATATTTGGCATGGTGCTCGTACCTTGTTCCGCGATGTGTTTGCTGGGGTTGACCCAGAACTCAGCGAAGAGCAAGTTGAATGGGGTGCATTCCAAAAAGTTGGTGACAAAACTACTCGCGCTGTTGAGGCATAAAATTCAATGGAAGCTCTTACTTATACCTTTATTTTCGCTTGTTTGATTGGTTTGTTCTTCTTTGCAATCTTCTTCCGCGAACCACCTAAGGTTCCTTCTAAAGATAAGAAGTAATTTCTATAAACAAAAAGCCCGCCTAGGCGGGCTTTTTGTTTAGAAAATGTGTGATTTTATAGCTATAGTCAGTAATAT
>NZ_LIRE01000254.1 GCF_001402795.1 Pseudanabaena sp. 'Roaring Creek' | reverse complement strand
AAAGCTCAAAATGGCTACGCCATTTTGAGCTTTGGTATAAAACCTGCGGCGCATGCGCCGCGCGCGCCGCAGGTTTTAGAATTTTATATTTAATATTAAAGTAAGAATTCTAACTTTCATGAAACACCATAATACGATGATACGTTCAGCCCAACCTGCCGATATTCCCAACTTATTTCATCTAATCGAAAAAGTCAGCGATTTTCATAAGTCCTTGGATATAGATCGCTATAATTTCTTACCCAATCAGGGGAAGCGCTACGAAAAATGGTTGCACAAATTATTATTGGATTCTCGTCATCTTTGTTTGGTAGTTGATGCGAGCGAATCAGAATCCTCTCAACTGGTTGCCTATCTCATTGCAACGGTAGAATCGGAAATTCCGATCTATCACCTCAAGGAATATGGCTATATCCACGATCTCTGGGTTGAAGAATCCTATCGCCGCCAAGGAATTGCGCGCCAGATGCTAATGAAAACTCGAGAACATTTTCAGCAATTGGGAATCCCTCAAATTCGCTTAAATTCCTTGGTAAATAACGCTGCTGCCTTTAAGCTCTATTCTTCCTGTGGCTTTCGCCCCAGCACCTTTGAGATGCTACTCAAGTGCAATATTGACTAACTGTTATTATCTCAAGTATCAAGACAAACTTCTTTACGAAAAAATTTATGCACATTCATACTCTCGACCAATGGCAGCACTCGCATAATTTTTCTGTAGATCGTCATGAAGCAGAAAGTAAAACCAAAATCGTACTACTACTGACCGTCATCACTATGATGGCGGAAATTGGAGCTGGAATCGTTTTTGGTTCGATGGCACTGTTAGCAGATGGATGGCATATGGCAACCCACGTTGCCGCCTTTGGGATCGCAGTCTTTACCTATCAATATGCCCGCAGTCAAGCCAATAATCCTAGATATACATTTGGGACGGGCAAAGTCAGCATCCTTGGCGGTTTTACCAGTGCCGTTGTCCTAGCGGTAATCGCTTTTATAATGGCTCTTGAATCAACGACACGTTTTTTTCAACCTCAATCAATTCAATTTAGTGAAGCAATTTATATTGCAATTTTGGGTTTAGTAGTTAATATCGTCAGCGCTTTGCTTTTAGATGATCATCACGATCACGATCATCACGACCACGACCACCACGACCACGACCACCACGATCGCGATCATCATCAAGACTACAATCTGCGTGCAGCCTACATTCATGTTTTAGCCGATGCCGTAACCTCCGTTCTTGCCATCATTGCCCTATGCGCTGGTAAGTTTTTGGGTTGGGTTTGGCTAGATGCAATAATGGGCATAGTTGGGGCTGTGGTAATTGCCCGATGGTCGTATGGATTAGCCCGTGAAACTGGTTCTATTTTGGTAGATGGAGGGATTGATAATTCCGTTAAGCAAGCAATTGCTAAAGCTATAGAAGAAGATAGTGACAATCAAATTACGGATTTGCATGTTTGGAATGTTAGCCAAAATCATCTATCAGTAACGATCGCCCTTGTTACCCATTATCCCCAACAGCCAGCATATTATAAAGAACTGCTACAGCATATTCCCAGTCTTTCCCATGTTCTGATCGAAGTTAACCAATGTCATGGAGAACCTTGTCTAGACTGATAGCTAAAAGCTCATAAAAAAATCGAAACAATGTTTCTGGGAGGGCTCTTCAACAAATCGTGATCGCCACTAATACCAGTTCACGAAAGTGTGACAATACTTTTGTAAATCAAAAAACAAACCAAGTAATGTTTATACCAAAACTAAAAATGGCGTAGCCATTTTTAGTTTTGGTATAAACCAAGTCTCGAAGGCGCTGGGCTCATGACAAACTTCGCTAAAACCAGAGGCAAGACTATCTAGAGAACTACATTTTGGAGGTGATTGCCAAGAGAAGTACCAATAAACCGAGCAATCTCCGAAAATAATTGACTCCATCAAATAGTTCTAACCATGCCCAAGTAAACAAAGCGCCAAAAGCCAATAGGCTTAACCCTGAATTCACTTTACCTGTGGTAACAATCAGTTGGAGCAAACTAGCTACACCCCAGACAATAAGCGGTAAGTTTGGGGTCTGTGCTAAGACAATATTACCTTCAGCATCATGAAAAACTCTATTCAATACTTTGCTATCTATCACTTTCGGTTTACTGGCTATGGCAGATTAATCTTTGCCCTATAAGCTTGACTTAAATGTAAGCCCTTACGCAAGGGGAGCGAGGCAGATATCTTGTTCTGAGGTCGCAGGTTTTAGCTCTGGATTTTAACTATGCTGAGGTATTTAAGTAGCTAAGCATAAGTAAACTTAAAACCTAGAAGAGCGTACCGCCCGCTGCGCGGGCGGTACGCTCTCTGGTTTTGGTTTTTAATTATGCTGAGGTACTTAATGGGAATGATTAATGGGAATGTTCTTTTTAAGTGGTTGGCTTGAGGTGTGTTTATTTAAAAACGTCTGGTTTCCAATCACAATTTTATAAATACCCTCGTAGGCATTAGCTATGATTGCGTAGCCATTACTATCGGTTTTTAATTCGACATTGGTGCGCCATGTTTGGTTAATGAGACGATTTAATCTTGTAAAGGCAGGTTTAGGAATACCATCCTTATTAAGAATCCCCGTAGGTGCGCCCAGCCAAGCCCCGCGATCGCTATATGACCAGAGAAAAATGCCTGATATATGGGGATAGCTATAGGCAAGTCGATACAATAATTCGAGATAATCAGCTTGTATTAGTTCGCGATCGCGATCGCTTTGCCAATCCGTATAGGTACGGCTAAAGTCAAGGTTGGGGATCGTAGCTCCTGATAGGACGCTAACTTCAGTCAAAACAATTGGTTTACCCAAACTAGAGAGATTCTCAATAGTAGTTTTTAGTCGCTCGATCGTCCAATTTCTGCCAAACATATGAGCTTGCTGACCGATACTATCAAATGGAACTTGAGCTTTTTGGAACTCCTGTAGTATTTGGGGATAACGAGAATTTGAAATAAAGTCATTAATCACGGCTCTAGTTTTGGGGTTGAGCTGTTTGAATTTAGTTAGATATTCTTTAACAACATTGATCTTTCCCTGTTCTTTGAATAAATCCGTAAAAGGGTGATCGTAATTATCCCAAGTCACTAATTCATTAAATACATCTACCTCATCAAGTAGCGGGAAAATAAATTCGGACATATGTTGGATAACTTTATCCATGTACAAGCGGACTTCTTGAGATGTCAGTTCCCGATTCTCTAGCCATAGGGGCAAACAAGCTGGATTATGATTCCAAAATAAAGGATGTCCGCGCAGATAGAAGTCATGGTGCTTTAGCCAAGCAATTTGCTGAAGTAATGCGGCATCGGCATATTGATTTTCCTGTGGTTCGTAATAGCGCCAATAGAAGGTTACTGTTGCTGCGTTGAAAAGCTGAAGGAAATATTCACGATGAAGGCGATCGCTTGTACTCTCATTATCTTTAAAATTGAGATTTGTGTGATAAGCGGCTCCAAAGTTAAACAGGTGTCGCCAATGCTCTATTTTTACAATTTGATTGGCAATGGGTTGACCAGCATGATCGAGCAATCTTATTTCTAAATTTGCCGTCCTTAATTTTTGAATTCGGCGATCGCTTTCTTCATTTGTCGCTTGCCAGTTTTCTGCTTCACTATATTTTTGCCCAAAAATAACCGATAGAACCGTACTGATTCCTAACGTGCTAATTGCTCTAAAAAATTGACGACGGTTCCATTTCATAGCTCTTTTCTAATCAGTGATGCTCGAATGCTTAAAGTCTTGGAAATAAGTAGGTTAGAACTGGTATTGCGATAGCATCAGGCAATTAAACTACAGCACTTTCATTGATCGCTAGTTTTTTACCTGTAGCATCGAGTATTGCCTTGACACCAAGAGGCAACACCGCATTTTCCAGAATATGACCGAACATCAGATTGTATAAAGTTGGTTTTCCCAAGGGTTCAAAGCGATCGCGTAGGACTTCTTCTAGACTAAAGCTTCTTAAGCCGCCATCCTTGGCTTGACAGTCTGAGAAATGTCCCAAGGCAAAACCTGCCGCTGCTTGTAATTTCCCAGCGAGAAATAGGTGCGTTAACATCCGATCGATCCGATAGGGTTCTTCACTAATATCTTCTAAGAAAAGAATCTTGCCCCTTGTGTCGATTTCATAGGGGGTTCCCAAAAGACTCACCACCAAACTGAGATTACCGCCAACCAGTTCACCTGTGGCTTGTCCTGAAACAATAGTGACTAGACGATGTTTGCGAGCTTCATCATCTGTGCCTCTGTAGGGAGACTTGGCAATTTCTCCAATGCTTTGATTAGCCATGACTGCGCGACGAAAATGCGCGATCGCATAGTCACCAATGGCACTTAAACCTGACGATCCGTGAAAGGTAACTAGCCCTGTTTTTTGATGGATTGCCAATACCAAAGCCGTGACATCGCTATGTCCGATAAATACTTTAGGATTTTGGCGAATCATTTCGTAATCTAATAAATCCAGCAATCTCGTACTGCCATAGCCACCTGAAAAGGTGAAAACACCACGAATATCGGGGCGGCGAAACATCTCATTAATATCCGATGCTCGTTCCGCATCCTTTCCTGCTAAATATCCATACTGAGAAGTAATATGCGAACCTAATTCCACTTGAAAGCCGTACTGCTCGACAATTTCTTTAGCAATTTTGATGTCCTCTGGCTCAAAGCTATAACTGGCAGGAGCTACCAGTCCCACTTTATCGCCTTTTTTTAATGCTTCGGGTTTGATGATCTTGCGATCGGCATTTTCCGACGACTGTGCCGAAGATTCTTTCGCAGTAATGAGACTGGTTGCTAGAGCGATCGCCCCAGAAGCACTAGCTAAAAATTGGCGGCGGGAGGCTTGGTAGTTCATGGTCAAAATAGTTCAAAAATTATCGGTTCAAAACGATGAAGTAATAGATATAGCTATAGTCACTTAAGTCAGGACATCAAATCCAATAGAGAGTTGCGGCGCGAAGCGCCGCAACTCTCTATTGGGTTTGATTTTTGTCCTAACATTACTGACTATAGCTATAA
>NZ_LIRE01000253.1 GCF_001402795.1 Pseudanabaena sp. 'Roaring Creek' | reverse complement strand
TCTCTTAGAAACCATTTAAGAATTGGATAGATCCCCCCAGCCCCCCTTAAAAAGAGGGGAGAATTAAATTCTTCCCCCTTTTTAAGGGGGATCGAGGGGGATCTCTTAGAGCTTTTGACCGCAGAAAGTAATTCTTAAATGGTTTCTCATTTAGTCATTGCTTGACATAACTCGATAATAGCGGTTTGTAATGTGGCATTTTCATCTTTGCCATGCTTGAGATCGGCTTCTAGTCGTAACAGGATACTTAGCGATCGCATGAGCTTTTGACTGGTTAGCCCCTGCACTTCTTGTTTGAGGAAATACACCCGTTTGGGATTACCAATTTCCGCCGCATCGGCGATCGCCTTATCATCTCGCTCTCCCGATTCCTGCATCAGCTTAATCCACAGCCATGTCCGAAATTGACCCACTAAAGTAGCACAGATCCGCAACCCTACCTCATTATTGCGAAGCAACTCAGAAATTAAGGACAGGGCTTGACTCGTATTGGCTAAGCGAATGGCACTTGCCAGTTGCAAACTATTGTGAGCGGAGGTTTGGACGAGGGGTGCAATGTCTTTAGCGGTAAGAGGTTGGGTTTTACCGTAATGTGATAATTGCAATTTTTGGAGTTCCATCGTCAAGCGGCGGGTATCATTACCGATTGCATCAACGAGTAAGTCCACCCCATCCGTAGATAGTTTTAAATCAATCGCAGTGGCAGCTTGTTTGACGAGTTGAGCGATTGCCTCGACTTTCCAAGGAGGAATTAAAGAAAACTCCAATATCTGGGCATACTTCTGGAGTAACTTGGTAGATTTGGCTCTCCCGTCTGGCTTATTTGATGAGGTAAATAAGATGTGGGAGTCGATGGGTAAATGATTAAAGGTTCTTTCTAACTCTGCTAATAGGGATTCGCTGCATTTCTGAGCGATCGCTGTATCTGCTAACCAAGTCAAACGGCTACCCATGCCAAAGGGTGAAGTTACCGCTTGGTTGAGTCCGTCCATCACTTCCAGATCCCCTGTAGCATTGATTTTCACGTAATTAAAATCACGCCACATCGGATCGACATGGGTATCTATCAGTTTTTTAACTGCTTGGGAAATCTGATAGTCATCATCGCCCCAATAAAAGTAGACAGGCATTGTATGATTAGTTCAACTATGTGGTGTGGTGTAGAGATTTGATGATTACTAGAAGCAAAGCAAATAGTCAAGTTAGCCTCCGTACAAAGAATTCGGTAACAGATCGTACAGATCTTTATGCAACTTGGGGAAAGAGAGTCTTTGATATCGTATTCGCATCAATTGTCCTAACTTTATTTTCGCCAATTTATCTGGCAATTGCGATATTGATTTTTATCAGTTCTCGTGGATCGGTTTTGTATATTCATCCGAGAGTTGGTTTACATGGTTCTAAATTTAATTGCATTAAATTTAGAACCATGATTAACGGAGCGGATCAAGCACTTGAAGACTATTTGAATTCCTGTCCCATTAGTCGTGCTGAATACGAAGCATCCTTTAAGCTTAAGCACGATCCGCGCATTACCAAAATTGGTAAATTCTTGAGAACAACCAGTCTAGATGAGTTGCCCCAGTTTTGGAATGTACTGGTAGGCGATATGAGTGTCGTGGGACCGCGCCCATTAGTGCAGGCTGAGCTCGTCAAATATGGCTCGGCGATCGATAAGGTTCTCAGTGTTCGCCCAGGCATTGCGGGACTTTGGCAAGTGTCAGGACGTAATGACATTCCTTATTCAAGACGAGTGCAGATAGATGCTAGCTATGTAAAACGTATGAGTTTTTGGCTTGATCTCCATTTGATTTTTAAGACCATCTTGGTAGTCATTTTCCCCAAAGGTAACGGTGCTTACTAAAAGCAATAAAAAACCGACCTTAGGTCGGTTTTTTATTGCTTTGGTAATTAACTTCTGCGACTTCGCCCAGTTGAGCGTGACGACAAATCAAATTCTAAAGCTGCTGCCATACCCCAGAGAATAAAGGCTAGAATCCAGAAAAACTCCGCAGGTTCACCACTCTGATAGGGCTTAGCTTTACAAATATCGCTGATATTATTGCTGTAATTGAACCATAAATCCCCAAAAAACATCGCGATACCAGCACTGCCCAGTAATCGCCATGATTGGGCGGCTTTACCACCCCAAAAAGCCAAAAGAAGAATCGTTGCCACAATGAGTAACCAAATGTCACCCAGAGCGTAAATGATATTAAGAGTTTTCCCCAAATCCATCGTTACTTCACCGCTCACCCCAAAGGTCACATAAGCGGCGAGCCCGATTCCCAACAGTCCTACTCCGCCAACGATCGCCCATTGTTTGGGATAGAGATTGAGCCTTCGTCCAATTACTGACATTGCCATTCCCCATGACAAGAATAGGTAAGTAGCTGTGAAAAAAATGTCAGCGATCGAGGGAAATGTCTTTACCAGCTCCTTCGCACCTTTAGCGCCACCCGCGATCAGCCCACTCTGATATTGAAAATCGAGATAACCAAAAGTCAAATTGCCGATGCCCCAAGACAGGATACCTATACCTAAACCAAGCCAAACGTTACGACCGCTGATGATTTTGGCGCTGCGCCAGTTACGCAAACACAGTAACCCCGAACAGGCGATCGCTACAGTTTGAAAAAGGTAAGTACCGTAACGATACCAATTGGGTCTAACGATGAGTCCTTTAACTACTTTTTCACATTCTTCTGGCTTGATGGTATGGGGACCATCGGTTGGGGCACTTAGGAATAGATAGTAAATCAAGGCTGTGGCTGCCCATCCAATCGCTGCCCAAACAATAGATTGTGTGGAAATCCCTGATGGGGAGGGAGGTTTGGCTCTACTCATGTATCTTGAACCTTGGCTACAACCATAGGAAATAAAGTATTTAAAACAAGAAAATATCAAATATTGCGCGACATACCACAGCAAAAAATAAAAAGCCAAAAACAGTAAGGGAGATTACTGCCAGAGCTTACCTTTAGGAGTTTTTGCCAACCAATTAGAGACAGATGCTGCTTCGGGTAATTCATTTAAGGCTTCGATCGCGCTATCAACAAAACTATTATTTCCAAAATAGGAAGATGCTAGTCGATGGATTTCACCTAAAAGAAGTTGCAACTTACTCTCATCCCAGTTTGGGATTTGGATACTATTAAGTGGGTTGATGGATAAAACTTCTTCTAGCACCGAAATTGTTTCACTTTGCGCAAATTTACCCTGTTGCATGAACTTAAGTAAATCTTGCTTAAAAGAGCCTGCTTGCCTAACTCCAAGGATATCTTCAATCTCAAGATATACAGCTTGCAATATCAGTAAACAACCTTGTACAAGATGTGTACCCGATGAAGAACTTTGGCTAGGAGCTGTATGCAGTTGGTCGAGTTTGACCCTGCCCCACACGCTAAAGCGTTGAGGCTCTTCTAGTAATACACAAGCTTTACCTTTGTTATCAGTTAAGTCGCGCCAAAGTGCTAAAGCTTCATCGCGATTATCGCCAAACATATTGAGTAATCTAAATGTTTGCCCCTGATATTGCAGAATCGGTATTTGTTGATCTTTATTTTGTGGGTTTTGGACGTTGATAATTTCAACGTCTTGGCGCTTCAGGATGAACATGTCTCTACTGTTGACTTAACTGATGTTACCAGTAGCAACAAAGCGTGGCTACCTAATGCCAAGGTTAATGATAATCCCAAAATCACATTAACGTCTTGAAATTTAAATTATCTAGGATTTATGGTGGTTTCTATCCGACAATTTACAGTACTTATAGCAGTACTTATAGCGGTTTTCAAATGAAGTTACCTTTATTTGAAAACAAAAAATTTGTCCCCGCAAGGTTTTTGAGTTTTCATTTTGCCATAAGCAAAATAAAAGTCATCATAAGTATTGTGACGCAACCATAAAGATGAGTGGCGGCGCTTTGCGCCGCCACTCATCCTAGGTAGTTAGGTGCAATTAAATATAAAAACCCAAAGCCTGTAGCGCAGCGTGCGCTACAGGCTTTGGGGCTTATGCCTAGATACTTAGCAAAGACTTAGGCAAGGGCAAGATAATCAGTAAGGCGATCGCCATTAAAATCATGCCGATGAGATCGCGTCTGCGGTCAAGGGCGAAATTTTCATTTAAAAGAAGGGGGCGTGGGGCGGGCAATACAAATAGTAAGAGACTATAAATTCTCAACCAAGGCTGGGAAAATAAAGCGATCGCGATTAAAACAAGTCTGGTGATGCGCGAAATGACGACTGCTTGCTGATGTCCGAACATAGCGATCGCTAAATTTCCGCCATCTAGTAAATCAAAGGGCATGAGTTGTAAAGCACTGAGAGCGAGTCCCGCCCAACCTGCGAGGGTCAGTGGCGAAAGCAAGGGGATCGCTTCTGAGCCATTGATTGTGGTAACTCCCGATCTGCCTATTGAAAAAACGGTTTGTAATAGGGTTGCCAAAATCGAATCTTTAAACTCAAAGGTCGCGAGTTTGGGCATTAGCTTGGTCACTAAATTGGTCGTTAACTCACTCGTTAAAAAAGATGGCGTTATGGCTGGATTCGCAATCAGGGGATCGCTGGGAACTGGGGAAAAGCTACCTAGGAATATGAAAAAAACGGAAATGACTAAGCCTGTCACCGTCGGTACTACAGCTAGATCGAAGAGGATGCGACGTTGATTGGCAAGATTTTTGGTTTCATTAAAGCCTTCATCCAAAAAACTGTTGAGATTGCCTAACATCCCAAAGCTACCTAGGCAGGGCAAGAAAAGCGGAGGAACATAGGACAATTTATATTGTTTGGCGATCCAGTAATGGGCGATCGCCCTTCCCATGAAAATTCCCATCACCCCCAAACCATAAGGAATTCCCCGCTGTAAATCCATTAAGCTCAAGTCTTCAATGCGAGCAATGTTTGCCCCAACTACGAACAGAGCCAATATCGTTAATAAAATGCTAAGGCTACTTAAGAGCCAACTCTGAAGCAAATTTTGTGTTCTGGCGATAGTTCTCGGGCGCAAGTAAAAGCAATAGTTGGTAGCGGTTTCTTGCATATCTTGATTGCTGCCAAAGTTGGTGCCGACATTTTCTAACGGGCTTTCTTCTAAATAACAGGTAAACCGATCGCCAAAGATTTGTTGCAGATTTTTAGCGATTAGGTCATAGGCATATTTGGGGTTTGGCGATCGCAGTTTGCCCCGACAATAAATTTCTTGATCGCGGTATTCTAGCCCTTTTAATAAATAGATAGCGGGAGGGAAGCAATTTTTCAGTTGTTTCTCTTCATGGGCATAAAGACTTAAGCTAGCTTGCATATCCGAGTTAGAAATATCTGAGTTAGAACTTGGATACCAAGTGCGATAAATCCATATACAAAGCAAGAAGCAAGTTGTTACAAAAATTAATGGTAAAGCGGTTTGCTGGAGAGTTGTCCATGCGATCGCTAAACTTGGCAAAACAACTGCCAAAATCCACAAAACCAAGGTTTGTGACTGGTGTTTTGGTTCTTGATTGCTGGGGGTGGCAAGCGATCGCAGTCGATAGCTCGCCACCCATCCCACGACGACAAAAACAAATATTTCCTCAAATCCCATATCAATCGCTCATTACTAAAAGCACTATAGCAATCGTGGCGGTATCGCTGTCGTCAAATAGACGAAGGTGGCGCTTTGCGCCACCTTCGTCTATTTGAGCGCTATCTCTTGCCATGCTAGATATAGCTACCGCCAACTGTATCAGGACATAGAACCCAAGATCGTGTTGTCGCGCTCCGCGCGACAACACGATCTTGGGT
>NZ_LIRE01000252.1 GCF_001402795.1 Pseudanabaena sp. 'Roaring Creek' | reverse complement strand
CAAGTAAAGAAATGGCTACGCCATTTCTTTACTTGGTATTACTAATCTTCTTCCTCTTCATCTTCGACGGCGACAGACTTATAACTATGAGGGAGTTCTTTAACTGCATTAGCAATAACCCCAATCAAGTTCAGCTTTTGCAGGACAGATATCGCTTGGGAGAATTCGCCACGGGTGATTCGATCGATCCGAGCGACGGAAACCACCCCGCCACAATAAGAAGCAATCTGAATAGTATCGACAGTACCGAGGATCGGAGGAGCATCGACAATCACCAGATCGTACTCTTGTTCAAATTTGGAGATTAAATTTTGCATCCATTCCGAACTAAGTAAGGTTACGGAGTCGCTCGGAATTGGTCCTCCCGTTAAAATGTCTATGGCTGAGTTGGAGGACTGGATCACATCTCGGCTATCTATGCTACCTTTACTTGCCAATAATGTTGATAAGCCCCTTTCGTTGGGTAAGTTTAATTGCTTGTGTAAAGCAGGCGATCGCATATCGGCATCAATGAGTAGCACCCTTTTATGTAACCTAGCAGCGCTGGTAGCAAGTCCAAGCGCAATGGTAGACTTCCCTTCACTTGGCAATGCCGAGGTAATGACGAGCGATCGGATGGGAGATTCCAGTGAATAGTTATTAAGCTGAATATTTTTATAGATTAAATCTAAGGACTCCCGAAAGGGGAGCCACTGCACGATTTCGATCGTCAGTGGGGAGACGGATTGCCCTTTGAGGAACTGGGGTAAAAAATTAGAGTTTGACTCCTCCGCCTGCAAATATTGGGGAGTCATCCCCAGTAAAGAAAGTGAAGAAATTTGCTGCTCTAGATCGTCATAGGTATGCATCGTATCGTCTTGCATATCCCTTAGAAAAGCAGCCATACCCCCAAGGAATAATCCTGCAACTACTCCTAGCAATAAATTTTTACGCAAGCCATCGGCAGAATCCGTTATCCCTAGCCCAGGTTCCTCAACTACTTGCCAATCAAATCCCCCTCGCGCGATCTCAAGGCTTAATTCTTGCCGATTTTTAAGTAATGTTTGGAGAGTATCCTGTTGAACTTGTAATTTTGGCTTTAATGTTTCGTATTCACCGAGCAATTTGGGCAAACGGTTAATTTCAGCACGCAAGTCCTGCTCTTGGGAAGCCAAAGTATCTAAGCGAGCCTGTAGAAGTGTCAATTGGGTCTGAGTTTCCACAATTTGACTGGCTAAGGTGATATCAATCCCACTGAGTTGATCCCCATTCCACTTGGGATAGCTTGCTAAATTAGCATCTCCCAGGATGCTTCTTCTTTCCTCCTCTAAACTTGCCTGCTGTTGCTTAAATCGTAATTCAAGAGCTTCTACAATCGGATTGCTGGGTTGAAAGCGAGCTTTTTCTCGATTGAGTGCTACCTCTATCCCTTGCATCTCAGCCACGAGAGCCTGATAACGTTGCGACTGATTTAATCGGGTCAGTAATACGGCATCTTGCGGGGAAATGTTGAGCTTTTGTTGCAGCGATTCTAGGCGAGTGATCGCCTGCTCGTAGTCTAGTTTGGTACTCCGCTGTTGTTGTTCGATCGCATTGAGAGCTGAAGTAACTTCGGTGACTCGCTGATTTGCGTCAAACAAATTGTTTTTGCGCCGAAATTCTTCGAGAGCTTCAGCCGCTTCAGAAATACTTTTGCGTACATTAGTTACTTGCTCGTCAATACCTGCTAGGCCATTCTGCAAACGCTTTTCCTGCTGTTCGCGATTGTAATCGGTATAAACTTTTTGAAATGCTCTTAAAACCTGCCGAGTTTTTACGGGATCGACAGCGGTATATTGCACTTCGACAATTTTAGTTGGTGCTTCTTTGCCACCTAACATACCAATTTTCAACGATTGCAGTTCTCCTCCAGTAATAGTAGGATATTCAGCCGCCAAGAGATTGGCCGCTTTCTGAAACATGGAAGAGCTTTGCAATAGATTTAGTTGCGTTGCGTAATCAATCTGGACATTAGAGTCAATAAATGAGGAGGATGAGGTGTTGGATTTGTAAGTTGACTCAACCAACAACCGCATGACACTGGTGTATTTAGGTTTCGCGAGAAAATTGAGAACGACCGCGAGCGCTAGTCCTACAGTTAGACCACCCAAAAGCCAAAACCGACGACGGGATAGCACTGCAAAGATTTTGCCATAGCCTGGATCTTGCTCGACAACCACAGCGCCATTCGTTTTAGCAGCACCTGTATTCATAGGTTTATCCTTTGTATAGTCCTAACAATAAAAACTCTTTATACAAAAACTCTTTATACAAAAACTCTTAAATATTTAATTGAATTATTAGTTGAATTATTGAACTTATCTGCTGCTGAGGATTTCCGCTAAGGTTTGATCGACTTTTTTAAAGAAGACCGCCTCAGAAAAGTTAGAAAGGGCATGATCTCGGATTTTCGCATAGTCCCAGTCTATAGTCTGAGCCTCAATAACGGCGTTTTTTAAGGAATCCGCAGTTTGTTCCTCAAATAGAATACCCGTAAGCCCTGAAATTTGAGTATCCAAGACACCACCAGCACCGTAGGCAATCACGGGCGTACCACTTGCATTGGCTTCAATAGGAACCAGACCATAGTCTTCTAACGCGGCAACAATCACAAACTTAGCCTTTGACATGAGGTTACATCGATCGCGATCGCTTACGTGACCGAGAAATTTAATATTACGACCTGCCTTGGTTTGTAATTGTTTCGTTTCAGGGCCTTCTCCCGTCACAATCAAAGGTAGATCAAGCTGGTTAAAAGCTTTGACAATTATATCAAGGCGCTTATAACTGAGGTGTCTCGAAGAAACCAGACAATAATCATCTTTTTGATCGTCAAAAATAAAGCGGCGATCGGAGATGGGATAATTGATCACTAAGGCTTCTTTGTGGTAGGTGTCCTGAATGCGCTTAGCCACGGTAGTTGAGTTAGCAATGTAGTAGTCAGGTGATTGCGCATAAAAGATATCTTGCTGTCGCATCTTGGCAAACACCAACTCAATCAATGGCTTCAGAACACTATAGGCTCCATATTCTCGGAGATAGGTATTAGTGTCCCACAGGAATCGCGTAATGTTATGGCAGAAGCAAATATGCAAAGCGTCAGGTCGTTTTTTTACTCCTTTGGCAAAACTTGCACTGCTGCTCAAAATTAAGTCATAGGCTTTGAGATCTAGAGCCCTAAAAGCCGAGTAATAAAATGGCGCAAATAAGCGAAAATACTTACGAGTTGCGGGGATATTCTGCAAAAATGTGGTGTGGACTTCTCGATTGTCCAAATCAATGGTGTTATGGCGATCGTAGACGGAGGTAAAAATATCTGCGTCGGGGAAGTGTTGACATAAAAGCTCAAATACCCTTTCCGCACCACCACGTTGTGTTAGATAGTCATGAACGAGAGCAATTTTCATTTAATTTTGATGAGACTCACTAAATTTATAATTTGAAACTACTAATTTCGTTACTAATTTCAAAAAGCAATGTTCACAACAAAATACAACAAACCATAAAACGTCTTAGAATGACAGAAGAGAAGTTATATAAAAGTTATATTTAGATCTTTAAGGCGCATCTATGACGGCTGATGAGGCAGTAACATTTATAGAGTTGTCATTAGAAGAGCGCAGTCTGACTCGGGTCGAGCAGTCTGTCTTTCTAGGGGTATGGCAGGGTTTGTCTTATTCCGAGATTGCGAAGCAGACGGGTTATGACGCTGGCTATATTAAATTAGTCAGCCATAAGCTTTGGCACTTGTTAACAGAAACCTTTGGTGAAAAAGTAACCAAAAGCACAGTCCAGAATGTAATTCGCCGTCAGATGCAGTTGCGGAAAGCGGAGTCTCTCGCCATTGCTCCCCATGCCAATCCTACGGTCAATAGCAACCAAGACTGGGGCGATGTCATTGACGTAACTTTTTTTTATGGTCGGAGTGCCGAGTTAGGGATTCTCGAACAATGGGTTGATCGCGATCGCTGCCGCCTAGTGGCGATTTTGGGCATGGGGGGATTGGGTAAAACCGCCTTATCTGTCAAGCTTGCCCAACATCTACAGGGTAAATTTGACTTCGTGGTATGGCGATCGCTCAATAATGCCAAAACCCCTAGCGAAATGTTAGTGGCGATCATTCATTTCCTATCTCAACAGCGCGAAACTCCCGACACAACCGATATCAATGCCCTCATCTCCAGACTGTTGGAATATTTACAGCGCTATCGCTGTTTATTGGTACTAGACAATTTTGAATCCGTACTTAAAGATGAAGCCCAAGCGGGGGCATATCGCAAGGACTACGAAGGCTATGGTTCGCTTTTAAGAAGAGTTGGCGAAGTGTCGCATCGTAGCTGCATGGTTATTACTAGCCGTGAAATGCCTGAAGAAGTCGCGATGTTGGAGGGCGATATCCTTCCCGTACGAGCTTTACAACTGGATGGGCTCGATGAATCCGCCGCCGAGCGGGTATTGGAGTCCAAAGGCATTAAAGCCGTAACGGGTAATTTACATCGTCTAGTGGATTGGTATCGCGGTAATCCCTTAGCCCTAAAGATTGCCGCCACTTCGATTAAGGATCTCTATTCAGGCAATATCGATCGCTTTTTAGAACAGAAAACCATTATTTTTAGCGGCATTGGCAATCTGATCGAGCAGCAATATCAGAGGTTAACCGCCCATGAAAAACAGGTAATGATCTGGCTCGCGATTAATCGCGAACCCGTCCAGCCTCAAGAGCTTCATTCTGACATCGTGCCAACGATGGAGCAAAATCATCTGATGATGTCTCTGCGATCGCTAAAACGACGCTCTTTAGTCGAACATACTGCCGCAGGCTTCACACAGCAGCCCGTAGTAATGGAGTTCGTCACCAATCTCCTGATCGAACAAATCTATCAAGAAATCACCCAAGAGCATCCCCTTGGAATTTTGCCAAGCATTCAATCAAAACTCAATCGTCAACTTTTCTACCTACGCCACTACGCTTTAATTAAAGCCACGGCAAAGGATTACGTTCGCCAAAGTCAAATTCGGTTAATTTTAGAACCCTTGATTGCCAAACTCTTAGGACGTTTGGGCAGCAATCAGATGGTAGCCAAAGAGCTATTTCATCCCCTTGAGGAATTGCGCCGACGCGAACTGCGCCCCGATGGTGAGCTTAAGTCCACCTTTGGCTATGGCGGTGGCAATATTATTAATTTGTTATGTCATCTCGGCGTTGATTTAACTGGCAAGGACTTTTCCTATCTAGCCATTCGTCAAGCTTACTTGTCGGAAGTGAAGCTCCATCGAGTTAACTTTGCCAAAACAGCACTGATTAAATCCGTATTTGCGGAAGTAATTGGGGGAGTCCTGTCGGTAGACTTTAGCGCTGATGGCAAACTATTAGCGATCGGCGATACGAAAGGAGATATTCATCTGTGGCGAGTTAGTGATGGCAAGCCATTACTGACCTATCGTGGACATAAAGGATGGGTCGTTTCGGTCTCTTTCAACCCTGAAGGCTCGATCTTAGCTAGCAGTAGCATCGATCAATCGATCAAATTATGGGATGTATCGACGGGCGATTGTTTAAATACTTTGCAAGGGTATATCGGTGCTGTTATGTCCGTTGCCTTTAGTCCTGACGGCACAATTTTGGCAAGCGGGCACGCCGATCGCACTGTGCGCCTATGGAAATCAGGACAATGCATCAAGATATTTCATGGTCATGAGGATATTGTCGAAGCAGTGACTTTTAGCAATCAAGGCAACTTGCTTGCCAGCAGCAGTGATGATTGTACGGTGCGAATATGGGATATCGATCAGGGTGAATGTATTCGTATGCTTGAAGGTCACGAAGATATCATCTGGTCGATCGCCTTTAGCAAAAGTAGCAACATCCTCGCCAGTGGTAGTGAAGATAAAACCACGCGACTATGGAATGTCGAAACAGGTAATTGCATTAAAACCTTTACTGGTCATACCCATACGGTGTTTGCGGTTGACTTTAGCCATGATGGTTCGACCCTTGCGACGGGTAGTGGCGATCGCACGATTCGTCTTTGGGATCTCAAAACCGCTCAATGCTTTAAAACCTTAACAGGACATAACCATTGGGTACGCTCCATCGCCTTTCATCCCACGCGTCTAGAGCTTGCCAGTAGTAGCGGCGATGAAATGGTTAAACTGTGGGAGATCGATACAGGTTTCTGTATGCGGACTTTTCAAGGACATACAGGGCGATCGTGGTCAACACCCAGTAACCAAAACGATAGCCAAACATCAGGTAATATTTCCAACGAGCATTTACTCAATCTCTGGGAAGTCACCTCAGGACAGCAGTTTCGGATCTTACAGGGCTATACCAATGCCATCCGCTCCGTGGTGTTTAACCTCGAACAAAGCCTCCTCGCCAGTGGTGGCGACGACTCAATTATTCGCCTCTGGGATGTCCAGTCAGGTAAATGTATTCGGGCTCTACATGGTCACGCAGGACATGTATGGCAAGTTGCCTTTAGTCCTAGCGGTACCCTATTGGCGAGTTGCGCCGAAGACTGCACGATCAAATTATGGGATGTCAGCAGCGGCAACTGCCTAGCCACAATTAGCGAACATCCCGATCTCGCCCGCACCTTGGTATTTAGTCATGACGGCAAGCTGCTGGCTACGGGTGAAACTAGCAAGGAAATTAAGTTAAGAGATATTGTCACTGGCGAATGTTTTCAAGTGCTACAGGGGCATACGGCGGCAATCTTAGCGATCGCTTTTAGTCCCGACAATCGCCATCTCATTAGCAGTAGCCGCGATAAAACTATCAAAATCTGGGACACCCATACGGGCAACTGCCTCCATACGCTCAATCAACTGACCTCCCTAACTTCTAACATTACCTTCATGCCATTGCACCCCCATCTAGTCTTTGGTTGTGGTGAAAAATTTATTTATCGATGGAATATTCAGGATGGCGAACTGGTATCTGAGGGGCTAGGACATGAGGGCAATATCTTAACTATTGCTGCCGATCCCAAGGGAATCTTACTGGCTAGTGCGGGTGAAGATACCAAAATCAACATTTGGGACTGGCAAAGTGGTAAGCCAATCAATAAGCTAATCGGGCATACGGGAACTGTTTATGCGGTGAAATTTTCCACGGATGGAAATTTTCTGGCGAGTAGTAGCCGTGATGAAACCGTCAAGCTATGGGATGTCAAAACTGGCGAATGTATCAGAACCTATCGAGAGCCACGCCCCTATGAAGGGCTAAATATTACCGATGCTACGGGGTTAACCCCTGCCCAAAAAGCTAAGCTCATTGCCCTCGGAGCGATCGAAGGCACCAAATAGCCCCAGTTCAATAAGTTATACCAAAACTAAAAATGGCGTAGCCATTTTTTAGTTTTGGTATAACTTATTGGGTTTGTTTTTTAATTCAAAGTGAGTTCGGGATAATTTGAAACGAGCTTTGAGAAAGGGTTTGCGTAGCAAACCTTTTCTCAAAGCCCAAAAGTAAAAGCCTTGCTAAGCAAGGCTTTTACTTTTGGGCTTTTAAAATTTGCCAGCTTAACCCGA
>NZ_LIRE01000251.1 GCF_001402795.1 Pseudanabaena sp. 'Roaring Creek' | reverse complement strand
TATAGATAATTCAAATAAAAACTACAGCTTCGACTTCGCTCAGCTAGCTTACACCGAGGGCTGAGCGAAGTCGAAGCCCGTCTACAAGTTATTTAAAACAACTATAAAAGCCTTGCTTAGCAAGGCTTTTACTTTTGGGATTTTAAAATTTGGCAGCATAATCCAAATTAACGTTATTAAAATTTAGAAATGCTTAAGCATTACAAAACAATTGCGACCATCATTGGTCGTTTCATAGCGAAGATTGTCAGCGACAGTTTTCGCTATGATTAAGCCTCTTCCTCCCGTAGGAATATCATCAATGCTTTCAAAGTCCTTGTTCTTTTCGGCTTGCTTAGCAGCGCGTTCAATTTCAGCCTGAAGATCGAAGGGTTCCCCGTAATCCCAAATTCGCATTTCTAAAAATTTTTCGGTTTCGTCAAGGGTAAGTTCGATATCAATGGGGGTTTCCTCAGACAGCCCCTCATGGGCGTATGAAACCACATTTGTAAATACTTCAACCAAGACGAGATTGCATTGCATCCAAGTTGGTTTTGGCAGTAAATTTTGTAACAACTGAAACCACTCTTGCAATTTAGCAAGAGCATAAATATCACTGTTAACTTGTATATGAAACTGTTGTAACACTGATGATTTTATCTGACGTTTTTATTATGAGATGCCACTATTTAATTTTGGCATTAGTGGCTATTAATCTGCAAATTGCTATTGACGGTTATACCAACGCATTAATACCCCTGCAAGTTTGTCTGAGTCATGGCATACGGTACCGTTGTTTTTTTCTCGCATGATATTCGCAAGTAAGACAGGGCAACGCATACTTGCAAGATTATCGCGATCTAGCTCCGTAAAGTGGGAACCACAGGAAGCATAGTGTTGTAGCGATCGCTCAGAGGGGGGGTGTCTTTGAGCTAAAACTACATCAAACAGTCGTACCCCAGCTAATTCGTCTAAAACTCGCACATAATCAGATACAGCATAGCCGTCGGTTTCGCCCACCTGACTCATGATATTACAAAGGTAGATCGATGGCACATTGCGATCGATTAATGCTTGGAGAATTTCTGGAACCAGTAGATTCGGAATGATGCTGGTATATAAACTTCCAGGACCAATTACGATCAGATCGGCTTCCCGAATATCTTCGATCGCTTGGGGCAACCCCTTGGGATTATCTGGCTTACAGCCGATATGTTTGATTTTGCCCTTGGCTTCGGGGATATGGGATTCTCCCTCGACATAGCGTCCATCTTCAAATTCTGCCCAAAGAACCATGTGATCGAGGGTGGCGGGCAGGACACGACCACGCACAGCTAAAACCTGCGAACTAGCGGCAATCGCCTTTACGAGATCGCCCGTAACCTCACTCATTGCCGTCAGAAATAGATTGCCAAAGCTATGACCTGTGAGCCCTTCTCCTGTTTGAAAGCGATATTGAAATAATTCCGTAACTAACTTTTCTTCATCGGCAAGAGCTGCGAGACAGTTGCGAATATCCCCAGGCGGTAAGACTCCGTATTCCCTACGCAATCGTCCTGAGGAGCCACCATCATCGGCAACGGTGACGATCGCAGTAATGTTGGCGCTATATTGTTTCAGCCCACGCAACAAATTTGATAAACCCGTACCACCCCCTACGGTAACGATTTTAGGCCCTCGATTGAGTTTGCGGTGGGAGACTAGTAACTCTAAAAGCTCTTTGTCTTGGTTGGGCATCAAAACTTGAGTGATCGATCCGAGGGCGCGTTTTTGCCCTAGCCACAATAGCCCGATGCCAAGGAGTAGGGCGAGGGGACCACTCATATGTCGAGGCAGGATCGCGACCAAGGTGTCAAGGGTATTACCGATTAGGCGCGACAAAAATAATATCGGGGTTAATCTGGCGGAAATGGCAATTCCCAGCACGATTAATAAGATTCCGAGGATGCTAACTAGTAGCCATCGTTTAACCAATAGTCCTGGTAAAAACCACTGAAATCCCCTCAGCCACTTGCTAGTTTTAGCGGTTGGACGATATCGATTAGCTGGAGGCTTTTTTATGGGCTTCATCTAGCATCCTGTAATATGTACCAGCACTTCGCGAGTATGTCCCAAATTGCGATGTTCCCAAACAAAGATTCCCTGCCAAGTACCGAGGGCAAGTTTAGCATTAGCGATCGGGATTGTCTCAGAGGTTTTGGTAAGGGTGCTACGAATATGGGATGGCATATCATCAACTCCCTCAGAAATATGACGATATTGACTTGCATCTTCAGGGATTAACTTGGTAAAAAAGGTCTCTAAATCGGCTAGTACATCGGGATCAGCGTTTTCTTGAACGATCAGACTTGCTGACGTATGGCGCAAGAAGACATTGCATAATCCCATCCTTATCCCTGAATGGGCTAAAACTGCTTCCACTTGACGGGTGATATTGTGTAATTTTTTGCCATTAGTTCGTAGGCTAATGGTCTGCTGTACCATACGCAGCGGCATTTGCAGGGTCTCAGGGGAATTTGCGTTCATGGCGTTCATGGCGTTTATCTGTGATGGGTTTGGGTATCGAAAAATGCGCCAACTATGGATAATGCTACCACTGGGGCTGTGATGGCGGACAATACCCGATCGCCTAATGATACGGGGTTAAATCCTGCGGCGATCGCCATTTCTTCTTCCCTAGTTGTCCAGCCACCCTCACAGCCAGTGGCGACGATCACCTGCTCATCGATACTATTAGTGTTTTGTAAGCTAGTAAGCAGGTGGGGCACATTGGGAGTAGTTACACAAATATACTTGCCATGAGTTGGTGGTAATGTCGTGCAATATTCGAGCCATGCCAAGAATGCTAGTGGGGGCTTAATTTCAGGTATATGACTCCGTAGGGATAGCTCGGCGGCTTCCTCGGCGATGCGTTGCCAGCGATCGCGCTTTTGGTTGCCGATCTCAGTTCCTGATTTGATAATGGTGCGATCGCTAAATAATGGGCTAATTTGTTGCACGCCTAATTCTGTCGTTTGGCGAATGATTGATTCCAGATTACTACCCTTGGGCATGGCGACCCCCAGACTTATGGGAATCGCTGATTCTGAATTGTTTTCCAGTTTTGCAATAATATCAGCTTTGTTAAAATCTTTGCCTAATTGGGCTAACCACCATCCACCGAGGCGATCCAGAGCAATAAATTCGGCGTTAACTTCTAAGCGGAGGACATTACTTAAATAATGTCTTTGTTCGGATGTGAGTGAGATCTGGCTATTGATTTGTAAATTTGACGAGACTTGATGGGGTTGTAAGGTCACCCTTTGCAATCTCCGTTTTTGAGGTTGAGGCAATAACACAGGATTTTTTAGAATAATTATTAAAATTCAATCGGCAAAATGTGAATAATATAGCTGTCGCCAATTGTACTAGGACATAAACCTCAAGA
>NZ_LIRE01000250.1 GCF_001402795.1 Pseudanabaena sp. 'Roaring Creek' | reverse complement strand
AAACCCAAAAATCTACAAATGATTGAGGACTGCTATAGTTGGGGAAAAATTCGCCATAAAATAGGTTTCCTCCTAAACTATTTATATTTGAGATATCTAGATGCAACTCTCTTGAGGCGCTTTTCACTACGAAATTAACAGATGCCATAATCCCAACCAGTCAGTAATACCAATTTCCAAAATGGCATTGCCATTTTGGAAATCTCAAAATCTTACTGGGTTTGGTTTTTAATTCACTGAAGTGTTGGCTCACTTCGGTGAATTGGTATAAACCGATCAACAAACCGATCAACAAATCGATCAACAAACCGATCAGTAAAATTGATTAAATGCTAGGAATTGCTAGCCGACAACTCAAAAAACGATTTGATAATGGGAATTGCTGTATTCTTTATGAGTATAAGTTTGTCAGGGGTATGCTTTTAATAGCAAGCCTATCTTGCATATCTTGAAATAAAGTCAAAAAGTAAATTTTTCCGTCTTTGAAACAATAAAGCTCTATCTCATAGGACGTGTAGACGACGCATGGATACAGATAATCTAGCTGTTTATAGCCTTGTTGAACAGTTACGTGGCTATGGTCGCAAGCAGTTTACGGGCAAGCTGGAACTGCATAGTGTCAAAGATTACAAATGGAGTATCTACTATTGTCATGGTAGGTTAGTGTGGGCTACGGGTGGGGCTCATAGTCACCGCCGTTGGCGTAGACTGATGGGGCAGTATAAGCTACAGATAGACTTTAATAAAATTTCCTTTCGTACCGTTGAAGAGTTGAGACTCTGGGACTATCACGTACTAGTCATTTTAATGAAGAGGATGGTGATTACCCGCGAACAAATCACGCCAATTATTGAAGGTTTTGTTCAAGAAGTACTATTTGATATCATCCAATGTGCCGCTAACGATAAGATTACCTACTATTGTGATTTTGAAGATGAGCTAACTCCTGTCATCTCCCTGATCCATGCCGAACATGCGATCGAGTATGCCCGACAAGAGTGGCTGACATGGCGTAAAGCGGGAGTTGCCGATTTCTCCCCCAATCTTGCCCCTTGGATCAAAAGACCTGGACAGCTTAAGGAAGAAGCCTCGGATTTGACCTATAAAACCTTGATTACCATTCTCGATGGTAGGCGATCGCTACGGGAGTTATCGACATGGATGAAAAAGGATTTACTAACCCTCGTGCAATCGTTAATGGCTTATTATCACCGTGGTATGGTCGGGCTAGTGGAAGTTAGTGATATTCAATCGCCCATTGCTTCGCTTTCCCTCAATGAAGTAAACGAACCTGCCCAATTGCCTGATAAGAGCCATAGTAAACCGAAAAGAATAGAAATGATGTCAAGACCGCTGATCGCCTGTGTCGATGATAGCAATCAAGTATGTGCGACTATCGAACAGATTGTGAGAGGCTTCGGTTTTGGCTTCCTAGGAATTCGCGATTCTATTAACGTATTGCCTTTACTTGTGGAATATAAACCAGAGATGATTATTTTGGATTTAGTCATGCCAATCGTTGGTGGCTATGAACTCTGCGCTCAAATTCGGCGAATTCCAGATTTTAAGGACACGCCAATTCTCATTTTGACGAGTAATGATTCGTTAATCGATCGCTTTAGAGCGAAGCTGGTGGGAGCCACTTCATTTATCTCTAAAACTGCGGGTAACGATAAAATTGGCGAAGAAGTGAATAAGTATCTGCTAACTTCCAATCAAGAAATGAAGCAACTTGAGGAATAAAATTTAAATTAGAGGCTATGCCGCACGCTGTGCGGCATAACCTCTGAATTTTTGTGAGTTCGGGATAATTTTAAATTGGCTTTGAGAAAGGGTTTGCTACGCAAACCCTTTCTCAAAGCCCAAAAGCAAAAGCCTTGCTACGCAAGGCTTTTGCTTTTGGGCTTTTAAGATTTGCCAGTTTAACCCGAACTGATGTTAACTTAGTTCGCTTTGTAAGTAGGCAACTACGGCATCAATCTCAACTAAAGTCGCGACCTTGGTAGCTCGATTGACAATTTCCACTTTGCCATCGGCGATCGCTTTACCCGTGACTACTCGATAGGGAATACCAACGAGATCGGCATCCTTAAACTTTACGCCAGCCCGCTCGTCGCGATCGTCGAGTAAGACCTCTATACCCGCAGTCTTGAGGGCATCGTATAGCTTTTCGCCAACCTCCATTTGCTTGACATCGCCAATATTCGGTACGGTGACGATCGCATGATAGGGAGCGATCGCTTTGTTCCAGATAATGCCATCTTTGTCGTAGGACTGCTCGACCGCCGCTTGAGCGAGACGCGATACACCTAAGCCATAGCAACCCATGACGAGCGGCAATTCTTCGCCTTGTTCGTTGGTGTAAGTTGCCTTCATCGCCTTGGAATATTTGGTTCCCAATTGGAAGATATGCCCGACTTCGATGCCTCTGGCAGTTTGCAAGATTTGGGAAGGATCGTGAACAGCGCGATCGCCTGCTTTTGCCTTATCGAGATTTACAACGGCAGGCAAGGGGAAATCCTTGCCCCAATTTGCACCGACTACGTGATAGTCGGATTCATCCGCTCCCGTGACAAAGTTCTGTAGATCGGCAGCGGTGCGATCGGCTAAACGCAGCAATTTAGGGTTAACTCCCGAACTCTTATCAATATAGGAATCATCCAGACTTGGGGAAATGAAACCGAGCGGGAGTTTAGAATGCGCCCATTTTTGCTGAGATTCGGCATCGGCAACTTGGAGGTTGATAATGGCTTTACCACCGTAGTTACCTGCTAACTTGGTTAGCTCATTCTGCAACTTCACCTCATTGACATCGCGATCGCCGCGAATGCTGACTAGGACTAAAACCGTTGTGCCATTGTCATAGATGACTTGATAAAGAACTTGTTTGACTACTTGGGTGGGGTCGCATTTCAGCATTTTACCCACAGCCTCGATTGTGCCAGCTTTGGGAGTATGTACTTTTTCAAACTTGTCGAAATGCGAAGGAACTGCATCGGGGGGTAAAGATACAGCTTTTTCCACATTGGCAGCGTAGCTACCATCTTCGGTAAAGAGAATGTCATCTTCCCCAGCTTCGGCAAGAACCATGAATTCCTGCGAACCCGAACCGCCGATCGCTCCTGAGTCTGCCTCGACAGCACGGAATTTAAGACCGCAGCGATCGAACATCTTCCGATAGGCGCGATCCATGACGTAATAGGTTTCCTTGAGGCTCTCTTCGCTATCATGAAAAGAGTAGCCATCCTTCATGATGAATTCGCGACCGCGCATCAAGCCAAAACGAGGACGAATCTCATCGCGAAACTTGGTTTGGATTTGATATAAATGCTGGGGGAGTTGGCGATAGGAACGGATCGTATCCCTAGCGATCGCCGTAATAACTTCTTCATGGGTGGGACCTAAGCCAACTTCACGATTGGCGCGATCGGTGAGGGCAAACATGATCCCTTCGGCTTTGGTGTAGGTATCCCAACGTCCCGACTCTTGCCACAGTTCTGCTGGTTGTAGTTGCGTTAACAGGCATTCTTGCGCTCCCGTATCGTTCATCTCTTCGCGCACGATCGCCGAGATCTTTTGCAAAACGCGCCACATGAGTGGCAAGTACACATATAAGCCCGAACCTACGCGCCTGATGTAGCCCGCACGCAATAATAATTTGTGACTTGTGAGTTCTGCTTCGGCAGGGTCTTCACGCAGAGTGACCCAGAGCATTTGAGATAGACGCATATTGCTGGAGATGTTCGGTAGGGATGTTCGCTAGAAATTCGTTAATCTGTTAACGGTGATTCTGCCTGACGATCATATCAGGACTTGGGGCATTGGTGTTTAAGGCGGAGGCGATCTCCTAAAAATTCAGTATTATAACTACAGTCACTAGGTAAGGATGGGCGGCGCAAAGCGCCGCCCATCCTTAGCATAATATCCGCTTTACTTACAGTGCATTGCGCTCAAACCCAAACCAAGGAAATTCTTGAAAGCTTTGCGAAGCAACGCTTTCAAGAATTTCCTTGTGGTTCCTTTGATCGATAATTGCTATAAGAAACAATTTAGAAACAAGTTAGAACCAAGTCCGATCGCTAATTGCTGCTTGCATTTTGCTAATCACCTCATCAATGGCGATCGCGCCTAGTTCACCATGCTTACGGCTACGGATGCTGAGGGTTCCTGATTCGACTTCCTTCGCGCCGATGACTGCCATCACGGGGATTTTATCCATCTCGGCTTTGCGGATTTGCTTTGCCATGCGATCGCCGCTATGGTCTAGCTGCACGCGCAAGCCTGCGGTTCTCATTTGGGCAGCAACTTGCTCGGCATATTCCATTTGTCCATCAGAGACGGCAATCAATTTTGCTTGTACTGGCGCTAACCAGAGGGGGAAGTCACCCGCATAGTTCTCAATCAATACGCCAATGAAACGCTCGACGGAACCAAAAAGCGCACGGTGAATCATGATCGGTTGATGGCGCACACCGTCCTCACCGACATATTCCATCTTGAAGCGATCGGGCAAGTTGAAATCTAACTGAATCGTGGAACATTGCCAACGACGACCGATCGCATCTTCGATCTTGATATCGATCTTTGGCCCATAGAAAGCGCCGCCACCTTCATCAACCACATAGTCCCAGCCCTTGTGATTAAGTGCTTGCTTAAGAGCTTCCGTAGATTTCTCCCAGATCGCATCGGAACCGACATATTTTTCAGGACGGGTAGAGAGATTGATCTCATAATTCTCAAAACCAAAGGTGGAGAGAATCAATTCCGCAAGATTGAGAACGCCGAGGATTTCTGATTCGATTTGTTCTTCCGTACAGAAGATGTGAGCATCATCTTGGGTAAAGCCGCGTACACGCATCAAACCATGCATGGTGCCAGAGCGCTCATAACGGTATACCGTACCCAACTCAGCATAGCGAATCGGGAACTCTTTGTAGGAATGGAGCGTATCTTTGTAAATCAACACATGGAAGGGACAGTTCATCGGCTTTAGCTGATAAACCTGATGTTCCACTTCCATCGGCTGAAACATACTTTCGCGATAGAAGTCGTTATGCCCTGAGATCTTCCACAGGTCTAAATTTGCCATGTGAGGCGTGGTGACTGACTCGTAACCATTCTGAACGTGAGTTTCTTTCCAGAAGGTTTCGATGGTATTACGGATGATAGCCCCCTTGGGATGCCAGAATACCAAGCCACCACCAGCATCTTCTTGAATACTGAATAGTTGCAAATCTTTACCAATGGTGCGGTGATCGCGGCGTTTGGCTTCTTCGAGCATGGCATGATATGCCTGTAATTGTTCAGGGGTTTCCCATGCCGTGCCGTAAATCCGTTGCAGCATGGGATTTTTTTCATCGCCGCGCCAGTAGGCTCCTGCAATGCTTTCGAGGGCAAAGGCATCGGGATTAATATCGCCAGTAGCATCTAGGTGGGGGCCAGCACATAAATCCCACCAAGGCTGTTTTTCAAATTTCTCTGGATCGCCGATGAAATAGCGACTAATATTTTGCCCTTCAGGAATGGCAGCTAGCAACTCAATTTTGTAAGGCTCGTTAAGTTTCTCGATTTCGGTAAGCATCTCAGGACGGAGTAATTCCTGACGCACAAGGGGTTGATTCCACTTGATGATCCGCTTCATTTCCTTAGCGATCGCCTTTAAGTCACTGGGGGTAAAATGCTCTTTGCGATCGAAGTCGTAATAAAAGCCATTCTCAGTTGCAGGGCCGATAGTCACCTTAGCATCGGGATATAACTTTTGAACTGCCATCGCCATCACATGGGAGCAAGTGTGGCGAATCCGCGCTAGTTTTTCGGTATCGGCTTGCCGCAGAATATCACTAGGTTTAATATCGCTGGGCTTTACTGCAACTGCATCCATAACTTGATGTCGTGACCTTAATTTATTACAAGAGTTACAAAAATTTTACTTAGAGTTTACCATCTTAACTTTTTTATTGCATTAGAGGTTCAAATTAGCTCTGACTCCTGAAATTTCGCATTAATTGCACAACGAGCCGCTGCCGCAAATTCAGCACTATCCCAAATAGCTTTTTCTAGAATGTCCTCGGCTTCCTTTGCCAATTCTTGAAATTCTTGGTCATTCGGTCTTTGCTTAGCTAACAATAAAACTTGATTTAATCCCCTTAATGCTTGCAGCTTTTCGAGTCTTGCTTCTGGTAGCGCCCGATTGTTTAGTTTTAGCAAATCAATTGTTATTTGCCCTCTCTGATTGCCTTCAATCGCATAAGCAATCACTCCTCTAAAACCGATAAAATCTTCAGGATTTTCTTTGCCAAAATCAATAAATAAGGGTTGCTCCTGCTCAATTTTCTGTTTGTGGTTAGTAGCTCTCTCAAGTGGATTTTGTAATGGAAATAAGTTTTGTTTATGTCTTTGGTTGCAACCAGTACAAGCAAGATAGAGGTTTTCCCATTCATAAGCCAGCCAGTAGTAAGCTGGATATTTTAGAGATTCGCCAGTTGCTTGTTTATAGGCTTGTTTCGGGCGAAAATGTTCGACATCGCCATCAGTCCCAATTCGGCGTTCGCAAAAACAGCATTTTCGATGTTGTGCGTCCATTAGTGCTTGCTTGACGGTTTTATGGGCATAGATATTGTCATCAAATTTAATTTTTTTTGTTCCCGTTTCGTAGGCTGAGGGATTACGAGAATATGAGATGCAATGAGATCGTCGTTTTTGTTTACCATCTGTAGCGAGTTTTTCTGGTGGTGTTTTGGGTTTGCGAATCCGAATCACTCAGTTACCTCCACGCCAGATTTTTCTAATAACTTAGCAGCACGACGAATAATATCCATCGCTTTGATGTCGTCTGGAGTTTCGGCAGTTGGCAAAGCACCGATTTTTTCTTCCAATTCCTTCAATTTTGCTTTATCCGCTTTAGAGATCTTTGGTTTCGAGAGGATCTCTTGTCTTTCAGCTAACAATTTTTCAATTTGAGGCGGTCTTGCTGATGGAATTTCAAAAACACTGGTCAGGACTTGATCAACTCGCCAGTTGTCAATAATTTCTGGATTGTTATCAATCACTACGCGATCGCCTTCTCGTCGTAACAAGACAATATTTGCCTCCTGTGCGGCTTGAACTACGAGTGGACTATGGGCGGTAACAATAAATTGTGTGTTTGGGAAGCGATCGGTCAGAAATTGCATAATATCCCTTTGCCATTTTGGATGCATATGCAAGTCAATCTCATCAACTAAGACAATCGCTGGTTCAGCAAGCGGATCTTCGCTATCAGGATAACGTTTAAACAATCTCACTGCTAAATCGACCATCCAAGCGATCGTGGTTCGATATCCCAAGCCTAAGCTAGACAAACGCACCCAACCAAAAGGTGTTAGAAACTTCGCTATTGGACGTTCTATATCTTCATCTAATTCAATACGAATATCCTCTACATCTGGCAAGATGCTTTTTAGAACCTCGAAAATCTGGTTGTAGTGTTTCTCTCGGCGAACATGAGATGCAGCAGAATGAAGAAGACCCTTTTTAGATGGCGTAGCTTTAATAGCATAATCAGTTTGTAGCAGCCATTCTTCGGCATTAATCAGTGTGGCATTATCCGAAAAAAGACTTGCCGAATTGTCAGAAGATAAACTCTCACTTAGAAATGTTTTTCCCATTTTCCGAGTCGCTCCATAGCCATAGCAAGTTAAACCACATAGTTCTTTACGTTGTCCTTCTAGAGCATATCCCACCATAGATTTAAATGAATGTTCAATTGATTTTTCGCAACGATTTGATTTGATTTCTGAAAGACTATTACCACTAACGATTTTAGTGCGAATTACTGCTCTATTTGACCTTAATACTTCTAATTCCTGCAATGTTTCACTATCTTGATTTGCACTTAATCGAAAAGGAAAAGCAGCAATTGCGGAATTATCTAATATTAACTCCATTCGATTTAGGCAACGTAGAAGGGTTGTCTTTCCGACTCCGTTATTACCTAAAATAACTGTCCACTGTGCAGGATTGCCATTGCTATCGCAAAGCTTAAGCTCTTGCTTTCCTTTAAAGCAAAGGACATTTTCTACTTCCAACGACAGGAAATATGCAGGGGGGAGATCGCTGTTCGATGCCGTAGATTTTTTGCCACGGGTATATTTTTTTTGCTGGTTGGTCATGACTTTTGAGTGAGAAACCCGATGCGCGAGCTAACTATCTAGATATTGGTATCTTAACAGATGCACGATCTAGCAGAAAAATGATGGCTGACAAGGATGATTTAGCGCTAGGTTTACTTTCGCTGGGCTTTACTGCAATTGTCTTCTTAACTTGATGCCGTGATCTTTTGATCTTTTCTTTTGGTCTTTTTGATTTGCAATATAGCAAACTTAATTTTAGGAAGCCATTTTAACTTTATTTTGATAAGTATATGATTAAGGATGTAATTAGTACTTGTAGCAAGTACTGCTAAACACAAAAAACTATTTCCAATTGCTATGGTTAATTCTGATTCTGAGCAATTACCCGACTACTCAAACCAAATCATCACAGTACGTCCCGATCGCGAAACCTCCACATTGCAAAAGCTGCCCTATTTTGTGGGGATCTCTGGTGCTACGGCAGGAGCAAAGGGAATCTCGATGAATTTGGTGATTATTCCCGCAGGTGGTGCAGCCGAGCCACATTTTCATCGTGATTATGAGACTGCTATTTATTTGGTCAAGGGTCGCGTAGAAACTCGCTATGGTCAAGGGCTGAGTCAATCGGTAATTAATGAAGCTGGTGATTTCCTGTTTATTCCCGCAGGTGTCCCCCATCAACCTCATAATCTTAGTGATACCGAGCCAGCCCATGCGATCGTTTCCCGCAACGATCCTAACGAGCAAGAAAATGTCGTTCTTTACAATCCCAATCTTTACAATCCCAATATTGATTAGTTAAAACTTGAGTAGTTAAAAATGGATATTCATGCCTTAAGAGAAGATTATAAAAAAGGGGAACTAAGACGCAAGGATCTGGATGACGATCCCTTTAAACAATTTGAAAAATGGTTTCAGCAAGCTTGTAATGCTGAGTTGTTAGAACCCAACGCGATGACCCTATCGACAGTTTCCGCGCAAGGTCAGCCATTTATGCGGACAGTATTACTAAAATATTTTGATAGCGATGGATTAGTATTTTTTACCAATTATGAAAGTCGGAAAGCTCGTCAAATTGAGATAAATCCTAAAGTTTCAATTCTGTTTACTTGGTTGCCTCTCCAAAGGCAAGTACATATTACAGGAACAGCCGAAAAAGTGACTACAGCCGAATCATTAGCATATTTTACCTCTCGTCCTAGAGGTAGCCAATTGGGTGCTTGGAGCTCTCAGCAAAGCTCCGTAATTTCTTCTCGACAACTTTTGCTAATGCAATTTGAACAGATTAAACAAAAGTTTTTAGATGGAGAAATTCCTTTGCCTGATTTTTGGGGAGGATATCGGGTTGTTCCCGATAGCTTTGAGTTCTGGCAAGGTTGTACCAATCGCTTACACGATCGCTTTCTATATACTTCCCAAGAAGATCAATCATGGCAAATTCAGAGGCTCGCCCCATAAAGCATAGCTCCAATTAGTCCCACTTCAGGATTCAGCACGATATGAATGGGAATGTCTTCTAAAATAGGGCTGACTCTTCCTTTGGTTTTGAGAATCTGCAAAAACGTTCCGTCTTGGAGTAAAGGCAATATTTTGGGAGCAATGCCACCCGCAATATATAAGCCCCCATTCGGAATTAATTTCAAAGCTAAATTACCAACTTCGGCAGCATAAGCCTCTACAAACATTTGCATTGTCTGCGTGGCTAGGCGATCGATATTAGTCTCACTATTAACTCCACAATTAGCCAATGCAGCTTCAGCGATCGCCGATGCCGCGCCCGAATCCGTATCTCCCGATTCCCAGAGCCGAACTTTTTCGGCAATTTCTGCGGATTCAGGAGGGGCAGCGGCGCGATCGCGCAAAAACTGATAAATTGCCACAATTCCCGTTCCTGAAGCGACGCGCTCTATCGATACGCGATCGTGGCGCTTGAGTAGATATTGCAATAATTCAATTTCTAAGGCATTTCTGGGGGCAAAATCCGTATGTCCGCCCTCGGTGGGATACACCTCATAGCGATCGCCATTCCATGCCAAAAATGCTTCACCCAATCCTGTCCCCGCACCAATGACACCAATGGGGGCTTGGTTGGCAGTTTGCCCATCCTGCAATGTATGCAAATCATGGGGCTGTAATCCTAAAACACCATAGCCAACCGCCACAAAATCATTAATCAAACTCACGTTAGCAATATTAAATTCTTCGGCAAGGCGATCGCTATCAAAAGACCAACCGAGATTGGTTAACTGCGATCGGCGATCGCGGACGGGGCCAGCAATCCCAAAGCAAGCCGATGATAACGTTGGTTGATCGCCCAGATGATTTTGGGCGTTAGCAAGAAATTCTCTTAAAACATCCGAGAAACTAGCATAGCTAGCCCCCGCAAAACGCTTTTCAAACAGGATCGAAAATCCATCGGCATTTTTTTGGGCTAAACGTAAAAGGGTTTTAGTCCCACCAATATCACCCGCTAAAATCACTGTCATATTTAATTACCCTTGATTGCCGATCGCAAATTTATCTTGCCATCATTAATATAGTGTCGGTGCAAAGCACCGACACTATATTAATTGGGATTAATCCGCTCGATCGCAAATTTTGCGGCCGATGCAACTTGTGGATGGGGATCTTTAATTAGGTAGTTTAAGGCTGACAGACTCTTTTCACATTTTAAATGCCCCAAAGCCTCGGCTAATCTCTGTCTGGTCAACCAATCCTCAGACTGAGCAAATCGCAAAATTTGATCCACACAACGCAGATCGCCTACCTCACCTAAAGCCGCGATCGCCGCTTGATGCAGCATTGTTTCGTCGCTATCTAAGGCTTGAATTAAAGCATCGTAGGCGCGAATATCACCTAAATTTCCCAGAGATACGGCTGCGCTAAACCGCACCAGCCACTCCGTATCCTCATAAAAAGTCCTAAGCAAAGGTTCGACCGCCCGATTGTCCTGTAAATATCCCATCGCCCCTGCGGCATCAGCACGAATCCCATAATCATTTTCGGTTTCTAGAATTCTGGCTAATACTGGAAAACAATCCTCCGTATGCTTTAGTCCTAGGGCAAATACTGCCATCGAGCGGATTTGGAGGTTTTCATCGTCAATCACTTTCAAGATTAAAGGCACTGCTTCATCGGGCGATAGATCCCTCAGCGAAACTAAGGCGCGGAGGCGATCGCGGGAATTGTTACTATCTAGTTGGCGGGCAATGTCACTTAAATCTGGTAAATCTGGCGTTTGATCGGGTAAAGACATAAAAAGCTCAGGCTAAAAACTTAAGTATAGCGATCGCTACACTAAGGTTGGGATGGGTTTGCGCCTAGTCCTGACTAATACTAATCGCTTACTAACCGCTTATTTTTACGCGATTCGCAAGATAACCCGATGGGATGACCAAATATGTAAACTAGCTGTGTTATCTTGTAACTACGTTAATATCTTATGTAACTTAATCTAGTATTATCTACGGTAATAGACTAACATCTTTCAAATAGTTCTACCGACTACATAGACATCTAAATTATCTGCTAAAGTTAAGTTCGTAATATCGATAGCGTAAGGGTCGGAAGTTAACTTAGTTACATACTGACATATTACACAAATTAAAATTTACTCTCGTGAGGAGTGGAATGATGAAAAAAGTATCTTTGAATCTAGCTGGAAGCCTTGGTCTTTTGGGTGTTATTGGTGCTGTTGCAGCAACACCTGCCTTTGCTGAAACTGGCGTTTCTCAAGTTAGCCAAGCTATCAATAATGATCCAGTTGCTCAAAACGTAACTTCGGTATCTCAACTTAGCGATGTTAAGCCTACCGACTGGGCTTTCACCGCATTGCAGTCCTTGGTAGAGCGTTACGGTTGTATCGCTGGTTACCCTGATCGTACTTTCCGTGGTAAGCAAGCTACCAGCCGTTATGAGTTCGCCGCAGGTTTAAATGCTTGTTTAGACAAGATTAACGAAATTATCTCCGCAGGGCTTGCTGACAAGGTAAGCAAGGCTGATCTCGCTACCCTGCAAAAGCTTCAAGAAGAGTTTGCGGCTGAACTCGCTACCCTTCGCGGACGTGTAGACGCTCTTGACGCTAAGGTTGCTAAGCTCGAAGCTCAACAGTTCTCCACCACCACCAAGCTTTCGGGAAGTGCCATTTTCTCCGTACAGGGTGGCAGTGGAAATTCGGGCACTCCTAGCAATAGCAATATCTTCGTCTCTAGTCGGGTTCGCTTAGACCTGAACACCAGCTTCACAGGTAGCGACCTATTGAAAACCAGATTAGAAGTTGGTAACGGAACTCAGAGCATTCCTGGTGTATTTGGTGCTGGCTCGACCACTGGTACAAATGGTGTGAGCAGCAATATTGGTTTCCAAACCTACGGTCAAGACTATACAGGTTTGACAGGTGGTTCTAACTTCGTCCTTGCTAAACTGCGCTACGACTTTAACCTTGGCGATGCTCGCATCTCCCTAGGTCCAGTGATGCATGCTTACGATCACATCGATACCAACAGCTACGCTAATGATGAATCCGCAGACTTTGCATCCACTTTCTTCATCAACAACCCTCTAATGGTTTTGGTGAATGGTCAAACAGGTGGAGCTGGTGCTGCGATTGACTGGAACATCGGTAAGAGTTCTTTCACCGCCCGCGCCCTTTACTTAGCTGGTAACGGAGCCCAAGCTGCTACCAATGGTGTTACCAATGGTGGTCTATTCGGCGATGCCTATCAATTAACTGGCGAACTTGAATTTGCTCCTAAGAATGCTAATGGTGACAAGCCTTTCGCCATCAAGTTGCAGTATACCAATGGTGCTGTCAACAATGCTAACGTCAATGCTGCTGGTGTAAACCTAGAGTGGAAGTTCACTAAGGGTATTGCTATATTTGGTCGTTATGGCTTTGGTACCATTGATAACCGTGGTATTGGTGCTACTACCGCAGCTTACACCCGTACTCTGTTCACTGGTACAAATACCACCACCGCAGGTAACCTCAGCCCTCAAACTTGGATGGCTGGGCTTGCATTCCCTGACTTGTTCAAGGAAGGTGCAATGGCAGCGATCGCTGTTGGTCAGCCTTTCATTGACAGCAATGTTGGCAACGCAAGTCAAACCAACTTGGAAGCTTTCTACAACTTCCCTGTAACCAACAATATTCGCATCACTCCTGATGTTCAATTCATCTTCAATCCTAACAACACATCTGGCGCTACCATTTTTGTTGGTACTTTGAGAACTGTATTCTCGTTCTAGTATCGGTTTGAATAAATAAAAAAGGGGGACGTTATACGTCCCCCTTTTTTATAGCTGGAAAACCCAAAACCAAAGACATATTTGAAAGCATTGCGAAGCAACGCTTTCAAATATGTCTTTGTAGTTAGTTCGATAATTGCTGTATGTTTTAGGCAAACCTTACATTGCTATAGATATCAAATTTCATATTAAGGGCTGCGGATATCGCAGCCCTTAATTTTATTGAATACCCAGAAGGGCTTTTGCCATTGGAAAGTAGGTTGACCATATCTTCGGGTCAGGACGACTCGCCCAATCGCGGCGGGACACGATCATTTGGAGAATAATTGCTGCTTGATCTTGATTGAGATTTTGCGCGGTAACCTTAACCGATACATCAGAAACCAAAACTTCGCGGTCAAAGGTACGTTGAGCTGCCGATCGCGCTAGTATTTCGGCTTTGCGGGTCATCACAGTAAAACCCTCATCTTGATTCACTAGTAGGCGAATATCTACCTCGCGACGCTCTGCAAACCCAGCACCAGCGATCACCATCGTTGATAAAGTTGCGATCGCTGATAGCAGTAAGTAGTTAGTGAATCTAAGTAATGGCGGAGCCATAGAACAAGTCGGAGAAACATGCGATTTGTTTTTCATAGTCATCTTCGCCAGAAACTCACAAAAAATTATAGAAAAATCGCCAAGATATTAGCAAAAAACTGGGAAAGATGTGTGCTATTGTCTGCTAACAAATTTGGCTTTAGAGTGTAGCTCATTTAGGAGCCTATTTGCCTATCAATTTTGTCAACAAATTTTGGTAGTTATTTAAATTACCCTAAGCTGTCATTATGGAGGTCTTGTAGGGGGTGTTATGTCAAAAGTACTGATTAATAGTTTGATTGATGAAATCAATACATTGCTTAGCCGACCAGTGCGCTCGGTGTCTAAAAAAGCATCCCCAGATACGATCCATCAGAGAGAGGAGCTAAAACAGTTGCGATCGCATCTTGAGGGCTTAACCGATGACTCGCTACTGGGTAATTTGGAGCAGCAATATCAGGCTTTAGTAACGCGCCTACAGGGGCAAACACAGTCAAGTGAGTTAACTAACCGTGACGGGAATGGAGAGCTGTACGGGCTTGATGGTATAAATATCCAAGAAGATGGCACAGGAAAATTTAAAACAGATAAACTAGAGACATCGTCACCCCTATTAGTTAGCCCAGTAGTTAGCAACCTATTTGGCACTGAATCTAACTTGACAAAGGAGAATAGCATAATGACGAATGGTACACCTGAGTCCAATTCATTTGTCAACGATCGACTGATTGCTTCGCTTCAGCAAGCAATTCAGCAGACATTGCAACAAGTTGTCAAAGAGTCAGTCCAACAAGCAGTTAGTCAAACGCTCGCAGTAGAGAGAGCGCTGATGGTGGGTGAAATATCCGCTAACTTAAATAAAATTGTCGAATCTCAACAGCGATCGCAAATAAGTCAAGAATTAATAACCTTAAATCAACAAAAGCAAAAACTTAATGCTGAAATTTCGCAGTTAGAAGCCGATCGCGTAACTTGGATGCGACAGTTTCAAGAATTTCAAGCTACACAGCAAGAAGCATTGGATCGGTCTCTGCAATCGGTTGATAATTACGTGCGAGATCAGATTTCTGATTCTCTACAGCAAACAATGCAGCAAACAATGGCAACAACTGTTGCAGAAAGTGTTAATCAGACCCTTTCCCAAAGCCTTCAAAATAATTTAGCTAATCTATCTGCGGTGGTACCAGTTAATCCCGTCTCAGAAACCCCACCCGCAGAATTTGTCAACAGGGTGCAGGAGCAAACCGATCGCTTCCTGATGCATCTTGATGAAATGTTTAATACTACTTTTCGTTCCTTAGAACAGGAAATCCAAGGATATCAAACATCGATCTCTGCCAAACTTGGGCATATGGAAACCCTCGAGCAGAAGGGAGAAGCTTTAATTAATGCGTTAGTCGAGCGGATTGGGCAACAGTCAGATCAAGTACCACAGGGCTCCGATCGAGAACTTCATGAAGTGGATATATTGCCCGAACTGCCCGACGATATTCCCGCCCGATACCTTGAAACTTTTTCCGAACCTGCTGATGAAAATTTGATCGATGCTTTATTAGCGGGAGATAAGTTTGGCGAAAAGATCCCCGAGCCTTCCGCCGAAAAACTTAGTGAACTTAGTGAACTTAGTGAATTTAATGAACTTGGTGAAAAATTTAGTGAGCCCTTTGCCGCTTCAAACTCTGAAATTGCCTTACTGGACATGGCAATTTCTGGTGATGGGGACAGCGCTCTGGGCTCATTAACGCCAGAGCTAGATTTAGACTTGCCTGCGCAAACTACCCAATCTTCAATTCCTACATCTGAAGATCGGGTTGTAGATACTTCAGAGACGATGCTTGGCTCGGAAGTTTTTGAACTGGAAAGTATCTTAGGAGCTTCATCGGATACTTTATTTGAGCAACCAGTTCAACTAGCTTCTGACGAGCAGACTGCTACGGATCTAGCCCCTGATCCCTTAATCGATCTAGCTGGTTTTGGCACAAGTATTATTCTCGATCCTCAAAGTGCGATCGCCGCCCGTGAGTTGAATCCTGATTTTGATGTGGAAGCGGCTACCCAACTTGTAGAGACCTTCGACATACCGCGATCGGCAATAGCAAAAGAAGGTGAAGAGCATGATTTTGAGTTACTAGCTTTAAATTTTTCCGCGAATGACGCGAATGATAAAGATGTAGTTAGCGATTCTGGCGAATTAATTGACAATCCCGAACTGCTGCAATGGTTAGAGGAAACGAATAAACGTCCTGTATTAACTAACCTCGTCGATGTGTCTGCGGATGAGGATTTATTATCTTGGTTGGGTAATGAAGCTATTGACATGGCAAAATTGCCAGTTCAGTCCAAATCGAACGAGCTTAATGATTCACTGGCTGAAATAGAAATTTTCAATGATTCCCCAATTAATTCGATTACTTCGGAAATCAATTTAGATGCTATCAGAAAAGATAGTGTAGATAGTCACATCGACGCGAAAATCGAACAGTTCTTTAGTAATTCTGGCAACGATCACGCCGATGATTCTGATGAATCGCTGATTTTGCTTACCAATAAAGGTAACGATATTTCGGAATTTGGTGAATGGGAAGACTCATTGGTCAATGAACTAAGTTCCGATCTGGCTCAACTTAATGCGGGGGGAGTGGATCCATTAATTGCGGCTAATCTCGATCAGTTTATTCGTAATACGCCTTATTCCTTGACGAATTGGGAAGCTGCGGAATCTCAATCCTATCCCACTATCATTGAGGTTTCTGCTAATGATTCGAGTGAGCCTGTTCCATCTCAACTAGCAAATACATCAAAGGAGTCTTTGGAAGTACCTTTAATTATCGAAAATCCAAATACTTTATTTATTGATAGCTTTGCGAATTCCTTTGCCGATCGCACCGATGAACAGTCGGAAATTGTTGTAGATATTGCTGATTTGCAGTTATCGCCATTTGCATCGCCATTTGCATCACCATTGACGACGGCATCGAATGAGATTCCTGAGATCTTTGATAATCCTGATTCACTTTTTGAGACAACTGCTGGAGATGAGTCCCCATCAACTGCGCCTAAGTCTGTGCCAAAGGTTGAGGATGATATGGATGCAATTTTTGCGGAAGTAATTGCCGAAAATGCCGCTAAATACAACCAATCTAAGCCCTTTACCATTAGTGACGAGCTTGATGAGTTATTTGTGCAATCGGCATCCGAAAACACGAATTTTGCAACTAATAACAATACCTATAGCAATAACTACGCCAACGATCTCAACACTGATCTCAACCTAGATCTCGGCAAAGATCTCAGTAACGATCTCGGCATAGATCTCAGTAACGATCTCAGCAATAATCTCAACCTAGATCATCAAAGCGAGCTTGATACCCTTCTATTTGGTTTCGATGCTGCAAATGACGATCTAGAGGAAAACGATACCACCATGCAGGTAATCCCACGGGAGGGCTATAGCAAGCTTGATGCTGGGGCAGCAACCATCCAAGAGCCGATTAGTCCTTTTGTGTCAAGGGATGTCGAAGAAGAGTTGGATACAATTTTGCAAAGCTTTGTACAGGAAGACTCAATAGTCTCGCTGGACGATGCAGATATGACTAAATTTGCTGTGCCTGAGGAGATCTTAACGGTACTAGAAGAGCCTACGGCAGATGTGACTAAATTTGCGGTAGCTGAGGAGATTTTAACAGTACTAGAAGCGCCGCCTATGAACTCTTCTCAGACCGAGGCGGAAGAGGATGATTGGACTGCAGCGCTCGATCAGATCGAGTCTAACCTCCTATCTAAGACCTCAGGTAGCAGCAAAGCTGAAAATATTCCTAAAGATAATATTCCTAAAGATAATATTGCAAAAGATAATATTGCATCGGAACCTTTTGAATTGTCTGCTGATGAGTTTTTCGCTTCTTTGGAAAACGAAAAACTGAATAACCTTGCCGATACTAATGAGAAAAAACTCTCACCCGAACCTGCAAATGTAGGGGCTGCTGAAGATCTCTCCGATTTTATGAATTTGGAGAATGAATTTGAGGAAGCTGAGGAAGACTTCTTGCTTAATGAGTTCGCCGATTCTCAGCATGATGCCCATACTCCCGTCGCCGATAGCGAATGGGATAATTTATTAAAGGATTTAAATTCCTTTAACTTTGCTCAACCGTTAATTGATGAACGTCGCGAACAACTGGGTTTGTCATCGGTAGCACCCATTACGGATACGAGCGAAAATGTTTTCGATATTGATTCCTTGGTATTGGAATCAAAAAGTAAAGCCCTAATTCCCACGCCACCTGAGAAGGAGGTCTATAGTCTGGATGATACTTGGATTTTAGGTGTGGATTTCGGTAGTACCGCCATAAGGGCGAGTTTGCTCAATGCGAGTACTGGTCGTTTATATCCCCTGTACTTAGATGATGCTGAGGAGATGCTATGCCAACTGGTGTGGGCAGACGATCGCAGTTTAGACGATCCGATCGCTAAGGAACTGCGGGTTCTGACTAAGCGATCGCATCTTGCTGGCTTAGAAAATGGGGAAGTTGCGATCGGGCATTTCAAACAGTTTCTCAAATTAGGTTTGCCCTATCGTGGCGTGAGTGCTTGGCAACCAATCATTCAATGGTCTATATCGAATCAGAACAGCTTGCGGTGGTTTGTCGCCGCACTTAAAAATCTACTGGAGCAGATCCAAACTCGCGCCAATCATCCCAAACTGCCTGATGTGGGGTTGATTTTATTAAAGCTAAGCAGTGTGGTCTTTGGCTATCCTACTAACTGGTCAGATACTTATATTCTCAATGTCCGCGAAGCCATTTTGAAAGCAAAATTAGTCAATCATGCGGAACAGGTGATGGCAGTGGAACAGGCGATCGCGCCAGTTTTGTCTCTAGTCCACGATCAGAAGATATCTGAGGAAGTAACGCTACTGATCGATGCAGGGGCAATTACGACCAGTCTCTGTCTGGCTAAAGGGCTTACTGATGCTAAGGATCGCTCGAAGTTACATGTTCGCAGTCTTGACTATGCAGGAATTAGTATTAGTCAAGATATTGTCGTGCAGTTGTTCTATCCCCATTGGTTGTTAATTACCAATCCTAATCGCCATCTCTGTAATTTCGATCGCTTGAGTTTGCCAGAGGTTGGTGCTTCGGCTATATCGCAACGGGTTCTCCTTCAGCAATATCTTTTGAGCTCGGATATTGGTCGCAAAATGCTAGAACTAGCCGATCGCATCAAGTCAACATTTGGTGGCGATGTTGGTGTTGATGAATGGAACGAGGAGCTAATGGGGCAACCGATAGTTGTCTTGCGTCGTGAATTGGAAAATTTAATTTTGCAACCATTTATTCAACGACTCAATCGAGAACTGAATGCAATTCTCAGTAATGCGGGAATTTTGGGAGAAGATGTCCGTCAAGTGTTGCTATTAGGAAGTACGATGAATATTCCTTTGCTATCACGGTGGCTGGCGCAAAAACTACCTAATGCCAGTATTGACCCCCTAGCGACTTCTGTGGTGGCAAATGGTTTAGCGGTTTCACCCCTTTATCCCCACCTCCAAGACATTGCGCGTCAGCAATATTCCGATTACTTCCTGTTACAGGAAATCTGCCGCCTTAACCTCACGCAATCAGTTAATCCCACTCAGCTACTTCAGCAGCTACAAATACGCGGAATTAATATCAAAGTCTGCCGCGATCGCATTTTAAGTATTTTGCAGGGCGATCTACCTGAAGGTTTGTTCCCTTGGCAAGAGTCCGAAAATGCAGTGATTTTGGAAGATCCTACGCTCAGCAGTGAATTATTTGCAGGTCGGTTGTTTGAACTGGAAACTGATGGTACTTATCAACCCAATGTGGTCAAATTTCAGCAGTTACGGGTCTATTTACAAGCCATTATTGGCAATATGAGTCAGACCTTAAATGAGCCTCTAGTTTTTCCTGAAATCAAGACTATGGCGATTGCAAAGTGAACTACAGGGATGGGCAGCGCTTTGCGCCGCCCACCCTTATATAGCTGTCGCTAAGTGTACTAGGACATAAAACCCAAGAATTATAGATAATTTAAATAAAAACTACAGCTTCGACTTCGCTCAGCTAGCTTACACCGAGGGCTGAGCGAAGTCGAAGCCCGTCTACAAGTTATTTAAAACAACTATA
>NZ_LIRE01000249.1 GCF_001402795.1 Pseudanabaena sp. 'Roaring Creek' | reverse complement strand
GCTAGAAAGCAATCGCTATCAATCGGATATTCCCGATCACCAACATCATCTCAAAAATTTGCGATCGCCTTTACAATTACAAAACCCAATAAGCGATCGCCCTCACCCCCACAAACCTGATCGCCTATTCACCCAGATCAAACAGCGATCGCCCCTTCACTAGAACTGATTTTCAATATCTCTAGACTGATGCAGAATACGAACAATTTCAATATAAGTTTCCATTCTTTTGTAGAAGATAATGTATGGATTAACTGGAAAACTACGCAGTTCTTCAGCAAGCTCTTTTCTGCTTCTGTCCATCTCTGGGAACTGTGCAAGTATAGGAAACTTGTCAAGGACTTTTGCGAGTAATAAATCGGCTGCTAGGGAATCGTTTTGAGCAAGATATACCCACATATCCTCAAGGTCACGATCTGCTTGTCGGGATATCTTAAATCGATTCATTTTTATGAGCTAAGCGTTTTTGACCACGCTTTTTAATGTTTTCTAATAGAATTGGCAATGCGTCTGAATCATATTCGGTGTAGTCACCATTTTTAAGTTGTGCAATTCCGAGGTTAATATCTTGTTGTAGCGTTGAGAGTTTCAGGGCGCGAAGTTCGGCTTCGGCTTTCTCTGCCCGATCGCATATTGCTTGAAAGGCATGAGCATCTTGAACAACGACTTCAGCTTTACCGTTAACGGTTAGCACCATAGGCGATTGTGTTGATTTAATGCGTTCAATAAATTCTTTGGCGTTACGCTTGAAGTCGCTTAGGGAATGGATATTTTTTAGCTCGATCATAATTATCAAAACACTTAATTCGGATCTAATTTAATGATAGCCGATCTTTCCTATCGATCACCCCTCATATCACCCAAAACCCGATCGCCTTTCCCCTCCAATCAAACAGCGATCGCCCATCACCACATTACACATAAATGTGATCGCCTATTTCCCTCAAATCAAACAGCGATCGCCTAATCTGATCTCTAAACTTACATAAGTAGTAGACAGTCAAAGATAATTTGGCGGGTAAAATAAAGGGACAGAAAATAGTAAGGAAAAAGGTATGTCAGCAAAACGATACAAAGTGACATTAACCGAAGAAGAACGCCAAAAACTAGAACAAATCACTAAAAATGGTAAGTCGGCAGCAGCCAAAATTAACCATGCC
>NZ_LIRE01000248.1 GCF_001402795.1 Pseudanabaena sp. 'Roaring Creek' | reverse complement strand
GCGTAACGCCCGCTAAGCGGGCGTTACGCCCTGCTAGGTTTTAAGTTTACTTATGCCTAATTATTTAAGAAAGACTTACTAAGAAAGCTTTTTTAAAAGTTTATGGACAAATTATTTATTTGAGAACCAAGTATATGAATATACTCGATCGCTGGCGTTCTAAATCAGAGACGATTCTCATTCCGATTGGGGCGATAATTGCCTCTTTAATTGTTTTCGGTATATTTTGTGCATTCCAAGGAAAGAATCCGATCGAGATTTATGGCACGATCTACAAGTCTGCCTTTGGCAATAGCTTTTCATGGCAGGGGACTCTGATCAGAGCAGCACCGTTAATGCTGACCTCCCTATGTACAGCATTACCTGCAATGTTGGGGTTGACAATAATTGGTAACGAAGGAGCCTTGATTGTTGGTGGCTTAGGGGCAATTGCGATTGGGTTGTCTTTAGGATCCTTGCCCCCATTGATGGTTCAGATTACGATGGCAATGGCTGGCATTATCGCTGGTGGCTTATGGATTGCTTTTGTTGGGGCGATCAAGTACTACCGAGGCGTAAATGAAACTATCAGTAGTTTGCTAATGAACTATATTGCGATCGCCTTGCTCAACACCCTAGTTGAAGGGCCCATGCGCGATCCTTCTAGTTTGAATAAGCCTTCGAGTTTTCCCCTTGCGGCGGTAAATATGCTGCAAAGCATTCCTAACTCGCGGGTGCACTATGGATTGATCTATGGATTGGTAGCCTGTGCGATCGCCTATTTCCTGATTCATCGCACAACTTTTGGTTTCGCGGTTCGTACCGTCGGTGGGAATATCCGTGCTGCTAAAATTGCTGGTTTACCCGTCGGAAAACTCACCCTCATTGTCAGTTTTCTGGGTGGTTCCTGTGCTGGTCTCGCAGGAATGGTAGAGATTGCTGCCATTCATGGTAGCGCTAATGCCTCTTTAAATTCTGATTATGGCTACAGTGGTATTCTGGTTGCCTTTATTGCGAGGCAAAATCCCTTAGTGGCTGTACTGGTTGCTGTTTTAATGGGCGGTATTTTGGCTAGTGGTAGTGCCCTTCAGCGAACCTTTGGACTGCCCGATGCCACGGTTTTGCTTTTCCAAGGTATTGTCTTTTTAGCGATTCTCTTTAGTGAGTCTCTTTATGGTCGTTTAGAATTCTTTAAAGATAGAGAACCTGAAGCTAAAATTGATGCATCTGCTAGCTTAGTTTAGATAGCTAAAATCATCAATCAAACGAAATACAGGGAAATTTTTGAAAGCGTTGCTAAGCAACGCTTTCAAAAATTTCTCTAGTTTGGGTTTGATCGATAATTGCTGTAACAGCCAAACCACAAGTTTAACAATCTAAGTAGCTGGGCTTAATTAAAATTTAGATCTAAAACCTGCGGCGCACGCTGCGCGTGCGCCGCAGGTTTTAGGGTTTTATATTTAATTAAGCCCACTTACTTAA
>NZ_LIRE01000717.1 GCF_001402795.1 Pseudanabaena sp. 'Roaring Creek' | reverse complement strand
AATAAGAATTCTTGAGAGCGAGAATGAGAAGCTCAACGGCTTTGTCACTGCCAATCTTGACTAATGCATCTACTACCCTCCAACGCACCTCATCAAAATCCTTGAGAGCGAGAATGAGAGACTCAACGGCTTTGTCACTGCCAATCTTGCCTAATGCCTCTGCTACATTCCTTCGCACACTCCAATCAGAATCCTTGAGAGCGAGAATGAGAAGCTCAACGGCTTTGTCACTGCCAATCTTGACTAATGCATCTGCCGCATTCTTTCGCACATCATCAGAATCCTTGAGAGCGAGAATGAGAGACTCAACGGCTTTGTCACTGCCAATCTTGCCTAATGCCTCTGCTGCATTCTCTCGCACATAACGAGCAGAACGAGCAGAATCCTTGAGCGCGAGAATGAGAGACTCAACGGCTTTGTCACTACCAATCTTGCCTAATGCCTCTGCTGCATTCTCTCGCACATCATCATTAGAATCCTTGAGAGCGAGAATGAGCGACTCAACGGCTTTGTCACTACCAATCTTGCCTAATGCCTCTGCTGCATTCTCTCGCACATCATCATTAGAATCCTTGAGAGCGAGAATGAGCGACTCAACGGCTTTGTCACTGCCAATCTTGACTAATGCATTTGCTGCATTACTTCGCACACTCCAATCAGAATTCTTGAGAGCGAGAATGAGCGACTCAACGGCTTTGTCAGATCTCGTTTCTTCTAAAAGCCCGATCTCAAATCTTTGAGAAATTTTCCTTTCATATATTGTCTGAATCAACAAACCAACAGTCCTCTCCTGAAATCCATGCCTCACTTCCCCAGCCAACCGCGCCCCCAACCGCAAATCCACCTCTAGCGCCAGACTTACTACCCGCACTGCCTGCTCCTTACCTTCCACCAACTCCAACATCAAAGCCAGAGATTCTGTCCAGTCTAAATAGTTAAGATAGCTATGCTGAAGCTTAATATCAGTGAGATTAGGGAATAATGGCAATAGATACTCAGCCGCATAATATTCTTGAATTAATTGATGACGAAACTCAATTTCTTGATCAGTACCTACAAGTTTTACTTGAATGAGATGATACTTCAACAAATCCTCTAGCCAACGATGAGCATAATCCCGTGGTTTGGGAAACTTCTCTCCATCTAAGAAACGAGTTAAAATTTCCTCCACCTCTAACCGAGGGATACTCAAGCGTAAGCCGTTAGGACGATCTTGAGGCATCATCGCAAAAGCCAACTGCTGCAATAACTTAGACCACCACGATCTCGAATCTTCATAAACTGGTACATCCTCCTTAAGCTTGCCATCATGGAGATTTGCAAAATCCCTAAAAGCTGCTCCTAAGTTTGCAGGAACCCTGCCATTTTTTTGAAAAACATCGCATAGCATCGATAAAAGTAAAGGCGTATCTCCAAACTTTCTGAGGCGATCGCCTAATTGCTGTAGCATTTGGTCGCCTTGATCTGGCAAACGCATTTGGACAAACTGACGCATTTGTGGTTCAGTCAATGGCAGCATTTCCAGTTTCTTCTCAATTTCAAGATCACCACCCACCCCCAACATCCTTGTTGTAAAAATCATGGGTGTGTCAGCATTTGCTTTTCGGAAATCCCGAATATCCTGTCTTGCATCAGGTAACTCATTTACCCCATCAACCAATAACAGCAACTTACCCTCAAACAAAAGATCGTCAATTGTTTCCTCATCCAACCTGAATTTATGCACTCTAAAAAAATCTTTAATCAAAGCTATGTAAGAAGTACGCCAAGAACGCAACTCAATCAAGACAGGAATCAACGAAGACTGACTATCCAGTACTTTTTGTGCCTCATCTACCAGCATTTTTCTTAGAGCCGTAGACTTACCCGATCCTGGTCTACCCACCAGCAATACATGATCCGCCGCATACTTACGAATGCCATCAAGCACAGGAAACCTTTCAATCTTGGATTCTTCTTGCTCGGAATCCTGCGATTCTTGACCTTTTTGGCGCTCTTTTTGCTCCTGTAGGGTTTGCGCCATCAAACCAAAATCAAATAGATCAGTTGCATCGGTTTGAGCATAACTATCCTGTAATCGCTCATCTTTTTTGCTGACAAGCGATCGCAAATAACCATCAAAACTAATCTCTACACCCATGCCGTAAATCAACCCTATAAGACATAGCGGCGACAATATCTTCGCGTCAGGAATTGCCACAATATTAGCTTAAATTTTCAAGTTAAAATATCCCGATTGAAATAGCGATCGCCTTGTCAAAGATGACGACGGGACGGCTCAAGCTAGAATCTTTTATAGCGGCTGAGGTGCGAGAGTTAGAGCAATTATTGGAGTGTTAAATCTATGCAAGTAACTGAAAAGCCTGTTAGTGCTGAAAAAACTGAACAAGTTTCTGAACCGTCGCATGAGTCGGCTTTGTTGTCTATTAATGCTCAAGTGTCGTTTGCTAATTTGCTAACGCTGATTCAATCTTTGCCCAAGGAGCAGAAATGGCAGATTTATCAAGCGTTAGGTGCAGAACTTGCGCCCCAGTCGGCAGAGGCGAAGGCGATCGCCCGTTTAGCGGATGAGGATGATGAGTCTATGTGGATCACGGTTGTCCATGAAGATGATGAGATCGATGAAGAGGCTTTAAATGAATGGTTGGTGAAGCGTGGTTACAAAAAAGCCGAAGTATAGGGTTACGTTGCATCCACTAGTGGGTGTTGAAGATTTACCTCTGTTACCTGAGTTTCTACAGAAGGATCTTGCTAAATATCAGTTTGTTTTGGCGATTGATCCAGTGCAAACGCAGGGATTGCCTAGCCATGATTTGCGGGGTGAGTTGAAGCATTATCGTGCTTTGGAGATTGACTATAACGGTGTTTGCTTTCGTTTGGTGTATCGGGTGTATGAATCACCAACGCCGAAACGGGTACAGGTGGTTAGTTTTGCTGAGCATGATTTAGCTTATGAAAGGGCAAAAGAGAGATGCTAAGTAAAAGTTTACGCCCGACAGTGGTGCAAGGCGATCGCGCTGAACTTGTAGTGAATCCTTTATGCCGAAATACTTAGAAATACTTATTAGAAAATGCGATCGCCCGAACAACCACCCGAACAAACGTTAAGATACCGACGGGGATCTAGTCTGCTAGAATCAGGGCTAGGTATTTACCCTCCTGTTTAGTTCATGCCCCACCCGTTGGGGATTGTTTGGGAATCATTTAGAGTCACGTCACCGCCATGATGCAATCGGAAAATCTTCGTCAACGTGCCGCCGTATTGGGTTTGCAAGTCTTTAGCAAGCGATCGGCAATTCGGCTTGGCATCGTAACGCAAATTTGGCTAGATGTCGATCGCCGATGCGTTACGGGAGTAACCGTTGCCGAGCGATTTGTTCCAGGGACACCGATAGGCATCGGCGACACATTTTTTATGTCCCTTAACAATATTGATTTACTGGGACCAGACGCAATATTGGTTGATGATGAGTCGGTACTCGAAGATATTTTGGTTACCGAGCGCTACACCACCCTCATTAACAATGAAGTCGTCACCGAATCAGGCGAATTGCTAGGCAAAGTAAGAGACTTTAAATTTGACCCAGAAACGGGCGACTTAATGTTTTTGATTGTTGCCTCGATCGGCAACCCGATTATCCCCGCTAGCCTGATCAGCACCTACGAGCTAGATGTAAACGAAATTATTGCCGTAGGACGCGATCGCATCATCGTCACCGAAGGTATGGAAGATCGGATGACCCAACTAAGCAAAGGACTCCTAGAGCGTCTGGGGCTAGGAAAAGCACCTTGGGAAGATGAATTTGAGGATGACTATATGCCACCCTCGACCACCATTCGCGACAACGCCCTATCGTCGGGGACGAGAAGCACCTATTCGCCACCACCACAGCAACAGCGTCCTGTCTATCGTCAAGAGCAATCTTGGGATGATGGCGATAATTGGGCAGAGGAGCGCATCCCCGTTAATCCCCCACCCCAACGCCGTCAAGCTAGAGCCGAAATGCGTCCCGAACCATCGCGTCCGATCGCGCCACCACCGATCGATAATTACGACGATGAATACGACGACTTCGAGGATGATTACCCTACCTCCAACAAACCCGACTTTCGCAACGAAACCCAACAGCAGATCCGCGATGCTTGGGGCGAAACCAAAATTCCTGACAAGTCCAAACAACGTATTCCCGAAGAGGAATTTGACGAAATCTAATGTTACCCCGTGACCTATTGAATCATGTTGAAAATCGCGACACCCTCAGTCGGCTGCTAGACTTAGGCGATCGCGCAGTTCAGACTTGGGATGTCGTGTGTAGTGATTTTTTATCACCACCCGAAATTACCGAAGCCCTACAGGTATTTGGCAAAATGACCGAAATTCATTGCCTTGCGTGGGGCGGTTACGAACAAGCCGAACGCCAAAGACTGGCGATCGCCCGTAGTGAATTGCCCCTCGATCTGTCCATGGTCAGCCTCACCGCAATATCGATCGCTGGTAATTTCCTGTTTGACACCGCTACTCATCGCGATTTCCTTGGTGCGATTCTCGGAACGGGGATCGAGCGGCAAAAGGTCGGCGATGTCAATGTATTAGGAGAAAAAGGCGCACAGGCGATCGTCGTTCCCGAACTAGTGGAATATTTACAACTGCATTTCAATCAAGTGCGGACTGTTCCCGTTAAGGTCAATGCGATCGCTTGGGAAGAGTTAAAAATTCGCATTCCCGTAACGAAGGAACTGACTTCCACTGAGGCATCCTTGCGACTCGATGCGATCGCCTCTTTCGGTTTCGGGATGTCGCGCAGCAAAATGGTGGACTTGATTAATGGTGAAGATGTGCGCGTTAACTGGAAGACTATCTCACAGCCCAACTATCAACTCAAATCTGGCGATCTCATCGCCATTCGTGGCAAAGGAAGAGTCACGATTGGTGACATTATGATTACCAAAAAAGAACGCTATCGAGTGCAAATGACGCGATCAGTTTAATAAGTAATACCAATTCCCAAAATGGCGTTGCCATTTTGGGAATCTCAAAACCTTACTGGGTTTGGGCTTTAATTATGCTGGCTCATTGTATTGTATCCTTCTGATTATCTTGGTTTTCCACTACAAAGGAAGACAAAATTTGCTCACCTAATGGTATAAGTTCACGATCATGCTCCATGGCTAATTTAAGATGATCTATACCTTTTTCATCCTTTTGCCATATCAAATGTTTGCCAACAATAAAATTAGCGATCGCATGATCGGGTTCTTTTACTAAGAGTGCTTTCAGGGTTGGTAAAGCGGCTAGTTCTCCCTCTAGCTCCATCAGCCAACGCGATCGATTCCATAAATCCTTAGGTGAAAGAGGATATTTCTTTTCGAGATCCTCTAATTCGGTTAGACAGGCTCGTAAGTTTTTCGCATGAAGGAATTGCTCTTTCCATTCGGGTAAAATTATTTCCCTCCACTCCCGATTAAATTGGCTGGCTAATTTCCTGATACTATTTCCCAGTAATGTTTCTGCGGCAGATTGCTCCAAAGGTACTAAAAAAATTCCCGCATTTTTAGCTGGCAGTCCTAAAGCTCTGAGGCGATCGCTCAAACAAGGATGTGTATCTGAGTTATTTGTCTCCTCTTCTAAAGCCTGTTCTAACCAATATTTTTGATCGAGAATAGGATTTTTGAGTGCTTGACCTATGGATATAAATGGATTTCCTTGAGGCTCGGAATGATGTTTTGCTTGTTGGTAGATGTCTTGCCAAAATAGTTCGGTAGCAAATGAACTTTTAGCATAGACATTGGTGAGGGCTTCGGCTGTAGCTCTCTGTCCAGCGTGTTTTACGGCACATCTATCGGCTTCATATTCATAGGTACGTGCAAGAACGAAAGAATAAGCGTCAAACCGAGGAATATACCAAGTTAAGAAATAGTAAAAATTAGATAGAAGTCCATCAAAAATAATTACAGCTTGCCCAATACTTCCTTGTAGAGAATACAACCAATTTTGATGAGTGTTCTGGACAGAGCTAAAAATTTGTAGCCATGTATGGCGAATGAGATAGATTTTATGTTTATTAGAAAGATGTCCAAATTCGTGGGCAAGAATAGCACGGAATTGCTCGGCAGAAAGGGCTTGCATGAGCGGTAGCCCGATAGTCAGGTAATTCTCGTTCCAGCCAAATAGTCCAAGTCGGGGGACTTGCATCACTGAGGCATTAAATTCTCGATTAAGAATCACATGATCGAGTTGTGGCGCTTTTTCCGCTCGCCTTAACTCATCTAAAACTTTAAACAGAGAAGGGAACTGCTCACGGTCTAATTCGATGCCTGTAGGCTTTGGAAAGTTGATCCATAACGATTTGAGCATGGCGATCGCGACAACAAAGAAAATGCAAATTGTTGCTAGGATAAAAAAGCAGAGAACAATCGCCCCACGAAAAGTTGCTGCGCCTCTTAGGGATGTGAAAATATGGGCTATAAAATTTGCATTATGGATACCTAGCCAGACAATCCCAACTGAACCACCAATCAGAAACAAGATCGCGCTAAACATATAGAAATAGCCTAGCATTGCCATTAACCAGACTTGATTCTTATAAGCTTTAGGATCTTTTCTAGCAAATACTTCCAGTCTCTTAACCAGTCGATTAAATTCTGCCTCAGTCATTGATCGTATTCACCTCAATATCTTATATTATACTGAAATTTGAGCGCAAATCACTTGTCTAAAAAATGCTGTAAGCATTAGCCCTATGGTATTCTCAAAGCTTTAGTAAGTGGCGCTTTCGGTAAAAATTCTTAAGTATCACCTTAGTCCAAATCGCTGTAGAATTTTAAACAAAGTTTATAAATTTATTCTTAAAAATGTCATATTCACAGTTACCTACAGTAGTTATCACAGGCGCTTCTTCAGGCGTAGGACTATGGTCAGCTAAGGCTCTTGCCGATAAAGGCTGGTTTATTGTCATGGCTTGTCGCAATATCGATAAAACCCACAAAGCAGCGGAATCTGTAGGCATTCCTAAGGATAGATATGAAATCATCCAAGTCGATCTTGGCTCTTTGGTTAGCGTTCGCGAATTTATTGCTAAATTCCGCGCTACAGGTCGCTCCCTAGATGCCCTATTGTGCAATGCTGCCATCTATATGCCCTTACTCAAAGAACCCTTGCGATCGCCAGAGGGCTTTGAGCTAACCATGACCACCAATCACCTCAGCCATTTTCTCCTTTGCAACCTATTGCTTGAGGACATGAAAAAATCAACCTATAGCGATCGGCGGATGGTTATTTTAGGAACCGTTACCCATAATCCCGATGAATTGGGTGGAAAGATTCCTCCACAACCCGATCTCGGTAACTTAGAGGGATTTGAGAAAGGATTTAAACCACCAATCTCAATGGCAAATGGAAAGAAGTTTGAACCAGTCCGAGCCTATAAAGAGAGTAAAGTTTGCAATATCTTAACTATGAGAGAATTGCACCGTCGCTACCATGAATCTACAGGCATTACCTTTACTTCTCTCTACCCTGGATGTGTTGCTGACACTCCCCTATTCCGTAATCACTATCCTCTCTTCCAGAAGCTATTCCCATTGTTCCAAAAGAACATCACGAAGGGTTATGTAACTCAAGAACTATCAGGTCAACGGGTAGCCGCTGTCATTGCCGATCCCGAATACAGGCAGTCGGGAGCCTATTGGAGTTGGGGTAATCGTCAGAAGAAAGATGGTAAATCTTTTGTACAGACAGTATCTCCCCAAGCCCGTGATGATGCCAGAGCTGAACGGATGTGGGACTTAAGCGCCAAGCTAGTTAGACTCGTATAAAAATCATCAAAAAGGGAATGTCGCGTTGCGACATTCCCTTTTTGATATAGCGACAGCTATGGAGAATCTAAATTAGCGATTGAGTTGGCGACGTTTGAGCATACCCGCTCCCATTGCTCCTGCTAAGGCGATTCCCAGAAAAGCCGCAGGAACAGGAACTGGTCTAGAACCTTGGATATAAACTTCGTAGTTACCAGTATGTGAAACTCCATCATCCGCAGCAACTAGTCCAGAATTTGTGGCATTAAAGCTGTACAGATAGCCCGATTGACCGTCGTAGTCATACTTCACAAGTTCGCTAGCTTGCAGAGTTTTGCCAGTTAAAAAAGGCTTAAAACTATCGGGGAGAACTGAAAGTAATAGTTGAGTTGCATCTAGGTAACCCGCTAAGCCAATGGAAATTTCTCCCGTATTGTCATTTTGATTGACATAGGAGATATTGGGATCGCTAAACCTCTGAAATCCGCCATTGCTTGCAAATTGGCTGAAGGCAAAGTTTTTGATGTTGTTGGGTAGCCCCCCTAGCCCATAGGCTGTTAGCGCGGCATTAAACCAAGTTGTACCAATCACCGACCAATCACTTGCGGTAAGACTGCTTAAAGTGATGGACTTGCCACCAATTGTTCCTTGGAGAGTGGTATTTTTGGTGAAATCAAAACTAGGTTTCTCGCTACTTGCCGCTAATTCGACATTGCCTGTAGGACTAATAGCATTACCATCTAAAACGTTTTGGACATTTGCCAAAGTGTTAGCTACAAGAAAAGTATTTGTGGCATCTGCATTAAAGACTAGATAGTCATTGGGGGCGCTGCCGCCTATTGTGACATTATTTATTGACCCAGCAAATACGGGAGCGATCGCTATTGCACTCCAACTAGCTAGAGAAAAAACACCAACAGATAGACCTTTTAATAACGTTTTCATAAAGTGACCTATTGAAATAATTGTTTAGAAAGTCAAAAACTGAAAAAGCTAACTTTCCCCTAATATGTTCACTTTTTCTGAAATGCAAAGTAATAAATGAATGATACCTAATCCCCATCGATATTTATTTATAAAAGTTATATAAAAGTTATACAAAGGATATAAGTAAGTAGCTATGCACAATTAAATATAAAACCCCAAAACCTGTAGCGCACGTTGCTCGTGCGCTACAGGTTTTGATTCTGGGTTTTACTTATGCTCAGCTACTTATCTAAGCATAAGTAAACTTAAAACCGCCCCAAAAGATGGGTGGCGGTACGATGCAGCGCCGCCCATCTTTTGGGTTTTATGTGTTTTTTACGTCTTCAGCAAATCTTACGGGGATATATCAACCTTTATAGCTAATTTATAAGCGTAAAGATTTGTTGGATATAGCTATAGCTAAATAAGTTAAGACATAAAGCCCAGAAGAGTATTGCGGCGCTTCGCGCCGCAATACTCTTCTGGGTTTT
>NZ_LIRE01000716.1 GCF_001402795.1 Pseudanabaena sp. 'Roaring Creek' | reverse complement strand
GTCCTAACATAACTGGCTACTGCTATACTACTCATCCAGAAAATAAATTTGTAAGTATATTTTCCTAATGGCTATTGATTTGGAAAAACTTAGTAAGTATATCTTCCTAATTCAAAAAAGAAGTCCGTGAGTATATCTTCCTAATGGCTATGGCGATCGCAATCCTAAATCGCAATCCTAAAGGGTTTATTAATAGTTTATGAATGCTTTATGGAAGCGTATCTCAAAGGCTAATGTTTCCATAAACTCAAAAATTGACAACACATTTAATTAGATGGGCGCAATTAAATATAAAATCTAGAAACCTGTAGCGCACGCTGTGCCTGCGCTACAGGTTTTGATTATGCCCAGCTATTTAGGATTGCTATTGGCAATTCATAATATGTGAGAGGCTTTGACTTCACTCAGTCAGAGTATACCGATCGCCGCAAGAAGTCGAAGCCCTATTTCTCTCATAAATGATTTAGGACTGCTATATATGACAAAATATATCGTCACGAAAGATTTTTTGTATGATAATGGGAGAATACATAGAAAAATGAAGCTACATTACCTCTAAATCGATTTCTAGGTCGATAAAACTATGGATATCAAGCTCATCAATATCGGCTTTGGTAATATCGTGTCCGCAAACCGAGTTGTGGCGATCGTTAGTCCCGAATCTGCCCCTATCAAACGCATTATTAGTGATGCTCGCGAACATGGTAAATTAGTCGATGCCACCTATGGGAGAAGGACAAGAGCCGTTATTGTCACCGATTCTAGTCATGTGGTTCTATCTGCTATTCAACCTGAAACTGTTGCTAATCGTTTTGTCATCAGTAAAGAAGGGGCTACGGATTAAATTTAAAGCAATTTAGAAATCCTTGCTCGTCAAGGATTTTTAAATGTAATAATTCTCAATATGATTTGGATTTGACGACCTTACAAATCACTACAAATCACTATCGGTTTTATTTACCAATTTATCTGCCAATTTATCTGCCAATTTATCTGCCAATTTAATTAGGGATTTACGAAGCTTTGAGTGAAGGTAAGTTAATTGTTGTTACGGGACCGAGTGGGGTCGGTAAAGGCACTCTACTAAAGAAACTGCTAGAACGGTATGCCGATCGCTTTCATTTCTCAATTTCCGCAACCACCCGATCGCCACGTAAGGGGGAAGAGGATGGCAGAGAATATTTTTTTTGGAGCCGTACTGAATTCGAGCAGCAACGCGATGCGGGGGGATTTCTGGAATGGGCAGAATATGCGGGAAATCTCTATGGTACTCCGATCGCGCCAATTCAACGCGCGATCGCCATGGGGCAGATTGTTCTGTTAGAAATCGAATTGGAGGGGGCAAGACAGGTAGCTACATCATTCCCCAATGCTCAACGCATTTTTATTGCGCCGCCTTCGATGCAAGTCTTAGAAAGTCGTTTGCGCGATCGCAGCACCGATAGTGACGAGCAAATTCGCAAACGTCTTCACCATGCTGAACTGGAGGTAGCCGCCGCTAACGAATTTGATCTCACAATTGTCAACGACGATCTAGAAATTGCTCTACAACAACTCGAAAAAGCGATGTTTCACGATTAGAATACACGATTAGAATATCTGTGCTGGTGTCATCGCATATATATTTCTAGTTTTAGTTCATTCTAGTTTTGGTTTACCTAATGACAATGTGGAGTCTAGTAGGCGCTTTGCTATTATCAGTTTCGACCCAAGCCCTCAATGGTCGTGAGGTGGTAACCGTTCCTCGATCGCTAATGAGCTATGTTACTCGTCCTGTTTTAGTCTCGGAGGCTAGTGCTAGGGCGCTACCCAATCCAGTGGTGAATCAAGCGATCGCGATTATGCTCGACGAACTCAAGCAGGCAGGGTTAACTCATCCCGATCAAGGGGTATGGATTCAGTCCCACGATGGCGAAATTGCCTCAGGTCGATTATCTAGCCAACCTTTGCCAACGGCTTCACTGACTAAAATTGCGACCACCCTAGCTTCGTTGCAAACATGGGGTTCTAACTATCGCTTTATTACCAATATCTGGGGCACGGGCAATCTTGGGGGGGGGATTCTCAAAGGAGATCTGATTATTGAGGGTAGCGGCGATCCGTTTTTTGTGTGGGAGGAGGCGATCGCCCTTGGCAATAAACTCAATCAACTAGGTATTAAAAGAATTCAGGGTAATCTGATTGTCACGGGTAGATTTGCGATGAATTTTGAGGCTAATCCTCAGGAAGCGGCTAATTTACTTCGTTTAGCTCTAGATAGTAGTCGATGGGAGGGAGAGGTTGCCGAGCAGTACGCGACTATGCCAGCGGGAACAATGAAACCCCAAATTACCGTTCTTGGTAATGTCCGAGCTGTCTCCAATCTCCCCCCAGCGAATATTTCCACCAGTAAATTATTGATTCGTCACGCTTCACTTCCCCTCTGGCAAATTCTGAAGCGGATGAATACCTTCAGTAATAATGAGATGGCAGAGATGCTTGCCTCGCAATTGGGCGGAGGCAGACAGGTGGCGGCGATCGCCTCTAATGCCACCGATATGCCTGCTTCAGAAATTAGATTGATTAATGGTTCGGGGCTGGGACAAGCCAATCAAATTTCTCCCCGTGCGGTGGTCGCAATTTTGATGGCAGTGCATAATCGCGCTCAGGTGGAAGGCTTAACCCTCGCCGACCTCTTCCCCAGTAGCGATTGTAACTGCGGCACTATCGAAGGGCGCAAAATACCGAAAGGAACCATCCTTAAAACTGGTACGCTCTCGGATGTCAGTGCCCTAGCAGGAGTCGTTCAGACCCAGCAGCATGGGGCAATATGGTTTGCGATCGTCAATCGTGGCGATGGCGATATTGATGCGTTTCATCGATCGCAAGATCGCGTACTCCAATATTTAGTTACGAAATGGGGCTTACCCAAGTCACCGATTCCTAGTTTTGTCGAAACCCCTTGGCGCGATAGCGATCGCAATGAGATCGTCAAGCAATAATCTAATATAGTCGTTTTAAATAACTTGTAGACGGGCTTCGACTTCGCTCAGCCCTCGGTGTAAGCTAGCTGAGCGAAGTCGAAGCTGTAGTTTTTATTTGAATTATCTATA
>NZ_LIRE01000247.1 GCF_001402795.1 Pseudanabaena sp. 'Roaring Creek' | reverse complement strand
TATAGATAATTCAAATAAAAACTACAGCTTCGACTTCGCTCAGCTAGCTTACACCGAGGGCTGAGCGAAGTCGAAGCCCGTCTACAAGTTATTTAAAACAACTATACTAAGCAAAACCTAATATTTATAACTGTTTCATAGCTATCACCAAACAAAAGCCTAAAGGGAGTGGTGGTAATTAAGTTTAATAAGAAAACGAACTTCTTTACCTTATTTGTGGCAAAAGCGCTATAGGTCGTAACACAGAATACTGAAAAAATTGTTTTATTGACGCAGAATTAGTCTATCGTTAGGTAAAATTCAAGTCTGTGAACGCATAAGTGTGAATTCAAAATCGCAATAAGTCTTCACGATACTGGATGAACAAACGCGAGAATCAGTAAGAATCGGATTGTAGGCAATGAAATGAAATTTGAGACACCCATACAACAAGCTTGTTACGAAAAGATTTTGCCTTGGCTGCATGACTTGTACGATAACGTGTATTCTCCACCCTATGACCTGCCTGTATTTGTGTTGCCCCTTGGTTCGGCAACGGCAACCGTTGAAGTGTTACCTTGGGGACATACGGAAGCTATTATCTCCACTTGGTCCTATGTGGTCACAGGCGCGGAGATTACGCAGGATCTGATGAGATTTTTGCTCCAAAAAAATTCCGAGATGCAATTTGGCGTGTTCAGTATTGATGATGATGGTGATATTCGGTTTCATACAACTTTAGTTGGCTCGACCTGCGATCGCGATGAATTGCAAACTTCAGTGTCTTCAGTTCTCCAGACTGCGGACAAGTATGATGACACCATCGTCAAGGCTTGGGGGGGAGAAAGAGCCCTAGAGCGAAGTCTGTGATCCTATCCTATCAGGTAAGGCAAGGATGGGCGGCGCAAAGCGCCGCCCATCCTTGCCTATTGAGGGGGACTTGATCGGCTAGGGCTAAAGACTTAGTTGAAATTATGCGGTAATACCAAAGCTCAAAATGGCTACGCCATTTTGAGCTTTGAAAACCCTTACTGGGTTTGGTTTTTAATTCACAAAAGTGTTGTCACACTTTCGTGAATTGGTATAAACTCTTAAAGGTTTTAACTAAGTGGTAAATTGCAGGCGTGAATTTTCAAACAGAAGCCCAACAAGACTGTTATCAAAAAGTAGCGGATTGGTTGCCCGAAATTTGCGATCGCGTCAACCCCGTTACCAGTAGTCCCCTCTTTAGTTTACAACTCGGCTCCGCTACGGTAATAATCGAGATCCGCCCCTTTCGAGAATTAGAAGCTGTTATTTACCTGTGGGCATATGTCGCGACCGAAGTGGAAGTTAGTCACGATCTCTTGCTTTATCTACTCAAACAGAATGATAACTTTCGTTTTGGCGGCTTTAGCATGGCAGATGAGGGAGACATTAGGTTTCATGTATCGTTGTTGGGGGCATCCTGCCAAGAAAATGAATTTAAACTTGCCTTGGCCGAAGTGCTCGAAACTGCCGATCGCTATGACGATCTGATCGTAGAACGATGGGGCGGAAGACGAGCCGCAGATGCCCTGTTTGAAGTTTAAAAATGCTATTACCTTCATCTCCATCTGCGCGCGATCGCCATCCCCAACATCTTGCCGAAGTTGTGGCGACCTCATCGACCGAATTTATCGCCCAATGCCTCGAACCTGAAAGTTTAGACTTCCCAATCATGCCCGCCTTTGGCAGTTGGGTGAAGTCGCAACAGGATGAAAATAGTGATATCGTTGCCTATGGCGTTGTCTACCATGCAACTACAGCACCCATTGACTCTGTCCACCGTGCCGTTGCCCTCGGTCTTAGTCTGCAAGAGTTGCGCGAACAACAACCCCAAATTTTTGCAATGCTCCGTTCTGAAATTAAAGTTGTATTGCTTGGCTTTAGTTCGGTGGGAAATATTTACCAACATTTACCTTCCCGACCACCGCAAATCCATCAAGCCGTGTATGCCTGTGAAGATCGTGAAATTGAAATGTTCACTGAAGAGTTAAATTTTTTGCGAACCCTAGCACAGATGACTAATGCACCAGTTGATGAGTTAATTGCCGCCGTATTACGCAATGTCTATCAAGTCCGTAAATGCGATCGCAATTGGCTCGTCCAGTCGGGTCGGAAGTTGAGTGTTTTACTCAAGGATGATTACGATCGCCTCAGTGCCATCTTGGGGCAGGTGCATCCGTAACATGGATATCCATAATATGCAATTGCTCGTATCTCTTTCTGCCTATATCTTTCACGGCAATCCTTCATAAAAAACGCGCACAATACTTAACGAAATTCAATAAAATTCAATAAAATTCAACAAATGTCAAATAAACTTACCCCCGTTCCCATTGGTTCTTTTCAAGTCAATGAAATTCTATCTCATGAAGAATCCTCCATCAGATTTTCCTTAATTGTCCCTACCTATAATGAGAGTAAAAATTTAGCAAAACTTGTCGAAATTCTGACTGAGCTATTAAACAATTATTTTCATGGGGAATATGAATTAATCATTGTTGATGATGATAGCCCAGATTCGACATGGCAGGTTGGGCTAGACTTAATGCCCGATTATCCTCAATTGCGGGTGATCCGTCGCCAACAAGAAAAAGGACTGTCAACGGCAGTAATTCGTGGGTGGCAAGCTGCTCAGGGTGAGGTTTTAGGGGTGATCGATGGAGATTTACAACATCCTCCCGAAACCCTAATTCAAATGCTTGAGGCGATAGATAAGGGAGCCGATCTCGCAGTAGCGAGTCGCCATGTGGAGGGTGGTGGAGTTAGTGATTGGGGATTTATCCGTCGGTTTCTCTCACGCGGCGCACAGATTCTAGGTTTGCTCATTTTGCCAAACGTAATCGGACGAGTATCCGATCCGATGAGCGGTTACTTTATCGTCAGACGTAGTGCGATCGCTAACTGTGCGATGAATCCCTTGGGATATAAAATTCTCATTGAAGTACTGGGGCGAGGCAATATTGGCTCGGTGATGGAAATTGGTTATGTATTTCAGGAGCGACAAGAAGGCGAGAGCAAAGTTACTTGGCGGCAATATATCGATTATATTTTGCACCTGCTCCGCTTGCGATCGCGCGGCAGAATTACCAAATTACGGGAAAAATTTCGGACTCCGATCAAACGATTTCTCAGCTTTGGCTTAGTGGGTTTAAGTGGCGTATTTTTAGATATGACGATCCTATATCTGCTAAGTGACGAACACACGCTCCATTGGGGACTGACCCGCAGTAAAATTATCGCTTCGGAAATAGCAATTATCAATAATTTCCTATGGAACGATCTATGGACATTTCGAGATTTCTCTAGCCAACAAGTTGGTTTGGGAAAGCGCATCAAGAGATTTGCGAAGTTCAATCTTATTTGCTTGGTGGGAATTGGATTGAATTTGATTATTCTCAATACTCTTTATAATTATTTTCATATCAATCGATATCTTGCAAACCTCATCGCGATCGCGATCGTGACTATTTGGAACTTCTGGTTTAATCTTAAACTTAGCTGGCGAGTTACCCAAACCAAATAAACAGACAAAACCACAGAGTAAGAAGAGAAGGTTGGCGCGAAGCGCCAACCTTCTCTTCTTGGGCTTTATCCTAACGCGAGTGGCGACAGCTATATTTGTATCAAGTAGTTCGGCATAATTAAAAACCAAAACCAGAAAGCATACCGCCCGCTACGCGGGCGGTATGCTCTTCTAGGGGTTAAGTTTACTTATGCCTAGCGACTTATTTGTATTATTTGTGATTTAGATATTATGATTACGCTACCAACTTGGGTTACTCTATCGAGGCTGATTGCCATTCCCATTATTTTTGGACTATTTCTTTGGCAAGATAGCGAACTGACCCGCTTCATTGCTCTGAGTGTATTTATAGTTGCGGCGATAACGGATTGGCTGGATGGATATTTAGCAAGAAAACTTAATCAAATCACCGAATTAGGTAAATTCCTCGATCCTCTAGTGGATAAGATACTGACGATCGCTTTATTTCTTTTGTTTATTGAACTCGGTCAGGTTCCTGCTTGGGCAGTATTTGCGATCGTTACAAGAGAATTATTGATTACAGCTTGGCGTGGTGCGCCCAGCGGAGAGCCTCAAGGGGAGACAGGAGAATCAAGTAAATCAACTAAATCAACTATTGTGGGGGCGAATCTGTGGGGGAAAGCAAAAACTGTGATGCAAATTATCGCGATCGCCGCATTACTAATTAAACTTCCCTATGCGATCGTTTTTTTCTGGATTGCCTTCGGACTCACGTTGATTTCAGGCTTTCTCTATGTTGTGCCAGCATCGAAATCCTCGCTATAATCACTAAGCAGTTAAGCATAATTAAAACCCAAAGCCAGAGAGCGTACCGCCCGTATGGCGGGCGATACGCTCTTCTAGGTTTTAAGTTTATTTAAGTTTACTTAGGCTTAGCTATTTATAGGCAAGTGAGTTTTTCCTGTAAACAATAGGAGAAACCAATTCGATTATAATTATTGTAAAAGATGCGGTTGGAGTAAGGTTCTCATGGCGACATCACAAACCCTAGGTAAAGCGTTTGGCAACCTTTTAGGCGGGCGCTTTCGAGTTGTGCAGACGATCGCCGATGATGCTTACGGACAGACGTACTTGGTGGAAGATACCGTGGCGGCGGAAATGCCACGCTGGATCGCGAAAAGTTTCTGTCTTATCAATAAAACAAATCTGCAACTCGATTGGGCGCGATCGCTATTTCGCAATCAAGTTCCCAAACTACAACAACTTAGCGATCGTAGTAATGACTTCCCAAAGATCGCCACTTATTTTGAACAAGAGGAGGAATTTTATATCGTAGAAGAAGCGATTGATGGAATTCGTCTCAGTGATGAAGTAATGACAGGTAGGCTCTATAGCGAAGTGGAGTTGATTCACTTTCTGCAACAACTGTTGGCCAGCCTTCATGTCGCCCATACCGCCAATATGGTTCATGGCGATATTTGTCCTCGCAATTTAATTCGCCGCAGAAATCATCCCCATAGTAGCGATCGCGCGAGCAATCAGCATTTTGTGCTCACTAATTTTGCGGTTTTGAAGGGAGTTTATGCGACGGCGGCTCAAAATGGAGTCGTTCTCGGCACTCCTAGTTATATGCCCTTTGAGCAGGCGCTCGGACATTTTACTCCCAGTTGTGACATCTACGCCCTAGGTTTAACGGCAATTCAATTACTAACGGGTTTACATCCCAGTCAGCTAGTCCGCCGCGAAGATCTGAATTTACTAGATTGGCAAATCGGAACGTTAATTCGCCCCGAACTAGCACTCATTCTCAACCGCATGGTTAAGCATCATCCTGAAGATCGCTATCAGACAGCGCAGGAGGTGCTCTACGATCTCGATAACATTCCTACCTATCAAGATCCCGATAATTTTTCCATGCCTGACTTTTCGATAGGACAAGGGGCAGGACGTTGGGCGATCGCGCTCCTCTGTCTATTTGGTCTTGGCTGGGGTGCGATTAATTTCTATCAACATTTACCGAAACTTTCTACTCCACCCGTAACTCCTCCCATCGAATCCAAGCCCATTGCTAGCTATAAATTGCGCTTAAATCTGACGGGACATACGGGCTGGGTGCGAGCTGTTACCTTCTTTCCCAATGGATTTAGCTTCGCTAGTGGCAGTTACGATCGCACATTGAGACTATGGAACGTCCGTGATAATCAGTCCTTTGGCACTCTCTCAAATCACCTCGGTTCAATTTCGGGAATTAATGCGATCGCCGTCCATCCCAATGGCAATACCTTCGCAACCGCCTGTATTGATAAATCGATCAAGCTATGGAACTTCCGCAGTGGCGAACCAATTCGCAATCTCGAGGGGCATAACGGACAGGTTTATAGTGTTGCCTATAGCCCCGATGGCGAAAAATTGATTAGTGCTAGTGCTGACAAAACGATTAAACTGTGGAACTGGCGTAAAGGAACTGTCCTCCAGAGCTTTACAGGGCATCAAGATAAAGTCGTGGCAGTCGCCTTTCATCCCGATGGCAAAAGAATTGCTAGTGCCAGTTTTGATAAAACCATTAAAATCTGGGATGTAAGTACGGGCAAGGAAATTCTTTCCATTAACGGGCATACTGCTCCCGTTAATGCGATCGCCTTTAGTTCTGATGGCACAATGCTGGTTAGTGGCAGTCAAGATCAAACTGTAAAAATTTGGGATGCGAATACTGGCAAAGTGATCAGTACTTTTTCAGGACATGCAGGTGGCGTATTGGCGGTGGCTTTTAACCGTGATGGCACGGCGATCGCTTCTGGCGGTGTGGATAAAACTATTCGCCTCTGGAGCGTCAGAACGGGAGAAACCACCCAAATCCTAAGCAATCATGAAGCTCCTGTGCTATCCCTGAGTTTTAGCCCCAAAGATTCAACCCTAGTCAGTGGTAGCGCCGATCGCACGGTTAAGGTCTGGCAATTACAGACAAATTAGCAAAACCCAATAGAGAGAGGCGGCGCGAAGCGCCGCCTCTCTCTATTGGGTTTGAGCGCAAAGTACTGTAAGTGAATGTAGCTATATTTTAATTATCTATTGACAATAATAGTCAATAGTATTAGGCTGTCTTTTAAGTTCTGATACGGGTTGACTCAGCGCCGTTTCATTATTCATAGTTCAAATGCGTTGTCGGGATTGGGTGGCAAAATGTTGATTTTACCGAGATTGCTGAAAAATACTTTAGTAGGAGCAAGCATTTGTCACCCCGTCCTTTTTTTCCTCAGCAATCTATGCTTCGGTAAACGCAGGATATTTGTCAAAATTCTTGTCTGGCGAAACCTTCAGACGAAATCCCCCAAGATGCTCTGATGGATAACAGTCAACTGTTCCCGTCCCCAGACGATCTTTGCGATTGTATTTGTGCCAATCATTAATAAAAATATTTAGCAATAAAAACCAGCAATAACAATGACCTTTAGACAGTCTGCCTCGCCCCAAGTCGTCGGTATCTGCACCAGTCAAGCCCTACGTCGATTTGACTTGCCGTTATTGCGATCGCTATCGCGACAACAGGCGATCGCCCAGTGGGAATATTGCCAAAATCCCGATGAGCCGATCGATCTCAATGTGGCGATCGCAGCCCTGCATGAGTATTTGCAAACCTGCACGAAATCCGTACATCTTGTGGGACATGGCATTGCAGGCTTAGTCGGTTGGCTCTATGCCCGTCAATATCCCGAACAGGTGCGATCGCTAACCTTGCTATCGGTAGGGGTCAATTTAGCGACCAGTTGGCACAGTCACTATTATGAGCAGAGGCAATTAATTGCCTGTAGTCGGGAAACAATGTTAGCGAGAACTGCCTTTTATTTGTTTGGCTATCGAGATAAGGAGATGCTGCATTGGCTGGCGGATCTTCTCAAGCAGGATCTTGATAATTCCCTAATTCCTCATTCTCTCTATGCGCCCACCTATATTGCTCCTACACCGATCGCTGTCCCCATGTTAGTTTGCGGGGCATCGGATGACTATGTAATTGGTGGTGGCGGCGAAAATTCCTACCAGAAATGGCAATTACACCTTAAAGATAGCGATCGTCTATGGATAAGTAAACAAGGAAAGCATTTCTTCCATTACTCGCAGTGGGAGCCCTTAAGCAAACAAATTCGTTCCTTTTGGAATTCTTTAGCGCTTACTAATACTGCTATGGCGAGTAAATGTGACTATAGTCCAAGTAAGTAGCTAAGAAGTAAACTTAAATCCTAGAAGCTAGAAGAGAGAACCGCCCGCTAATAGCTGTCGCCATGTACTAGGGCATAAACCCCAAGAATTGACTGGCGGCGCAAGCGCCGCCAGTCAATTCTTGGGAGTTTGATTTGTTCTAAGTCAAGTGACTGTAGCTATAATTTAATAGGGGGGAAATACTGGAATTGCGATCAATCAAAATTTGTGATTCTAGGGGTAATTTGGGTACGATATTAAATGTGAAGTGCACCACCTAAAAACAGGTAATTTGCACGCATAATTTTGGAGATTCTCATGAAGTTAGCTGAATTTCTTATCCAAGGACAGCATCTGCGGCAGCAGAATCGGACATTAGCGATCGCCTATTTTGAACAATGCCTGCAAAATAACAGCCTTGGAGATAATGCGGAATCAGATCCGAGAACAACCGCAAGGGTTTACCTTGATTTGGCGGTGGAACTGGTGGCAACAAAACAACCAGATTCATTGCAAAGAGCCAATAGTCTAGTTAAGCAAGCTAGGGAGGCTCTGAATCTTCATCAAAATACAGATCGCGAACAGGAAGCTTATTTCGTTTACGTGCAGGCAATTTTAGCGCTCGAACTGGGGGAGTTAAAAGATGTTTTACAGCTTTTACAGGCAGCCTATGATGCCTATGGGGACAATTTAGCTGGACAATCCCTTGCTGATGATGCTACTGGGCTTTATTACCTGCAAATCAATGACTGGCAGTCAGCTTTGATGAGCTTTGAGCGATCGCTATCGGTGCGCCTTGAAATGGAGGATGAAGGACTGATTGCTAAAAGTTACACTAACTTGGGGCAATTATATTTTTTGTCTGGGGATAATAGCCAAGCAGCAAGTCTTTTTCAATGCGCTCGCGATATCGCCATTGCTAATTCCGATAATTTTCTGCGCTTGCAAGCACTTAAAGGACTTGCCAAGGTGGCAATTGCTGATAGCGCATGGCAAGTAACTAGTTTGCTGATCCAAGATGCAATCATTGATAACCAATGGCAATCAGCGATCCTATTCCTCAAAGAAGCGATCGCTTTACTCAAAGAGCCTGTCGATACCATTGAAATAGCCTATTTATATTGCGATCTGGCTGAAGCTTTATTAGGCGATCGGCAAATTGAAGAAAGTTTAATTTGCATTCGCGTTGAAGTTTTACCCCGTTTTCGTGATTATGAATATCTAAAGGGTATTGCCATCGCCAAACATATTCGCGGGCGGATCTACGTTCATCGCATACTGGAAGGTTTAGATAGTCTTGATGAAGATGCGATCGAAACGGCAGAGGATTCTTTACTAGATGCGTCGATCTCCTTTGAGCAGTTAGGCATGATGAATGACTATGCTAAAACTCTCTATGACTTAGCGGGGCTTTACCAGACCTGTAATAGTTCGCAGTTTCAATACCAATATCAGGGCAAATCGATCCGATCGCTAGAGTTAGCATTGAGCGTTTTAGATCGAATTGGGATGAGTCATACTCAGCTTGCCTCACAAATTGAGGTGATGCTCAATCAAGTTATGCGCGGCAGTTTTTAAGTTTCAGATAAGTCTCAGAAGAGAAAGGCAGTGCTTCGCGCTGCCTTTCTCAGGTTCTATAAGAGTCCAGTTGGCAACCCATCAATACTTTGTTGATTCTTGTTTTGCCAATATTCGTAGATCCCCTCTTCGCCTTTTTGCTCCGCCCATTCCTTTAAAACTTGGCGATCGCTTCTAAATTCATAAAAGGGAACGGCAAATCCACAGGATGTTTGCACCGACTCTATCTTGATGCGGAAGATTTGCCGCGTGCCTGCGATCGCGGGAAATAGGGATAGATACTCCTGCCATAGCGCATCTCTGGGATGGATAACTTCACCACGACCGTAAAGGCGTAAAATCAGAGGCTTTTCTGTAAAACTACAGAGCATGATGGTAATTCTAGGGTTTTCAAGAAGATGGGCGGCGGTTTCGTTGCCACTGCCCGTGAGATCGAGATAGACAATCTCCGCAGCATCGATTACCCGCAAAGCATTCATTCCTTTGGGCGAGAGATTAACGCGACCATCCTTGGGAGCCGTCGCCACAAAAAATATATGCTGAGCCTTGATAAAGTCCTGTAACTCAGTTGTTAGGCGATCGTAAAATTTTGCCATAGGAAATTTTTCTCCTTTACTTATAGCTAATACCAAAGCTCAAAATGGCTACGCCATTTTGAGCTTTGAAAATCCTTAATATAGCAACGTAATAGATAGTGAGGACAAATCAAACCCCTAAAGAT
>NZ_LIRE01000246.1 GCF_001402795.1 Pseudanabaena sp. 'Roaring Creek' | reverse complement strand
TGTCCTGACTTACAGCGCTTTGCGCTCAAACCTAAACCAAGGAAATTTTTGAAAGCGTTGCGAAGCAACGCTTTCAAAAATTTCCTTATGGTTGGTTTGATCGATAATTGCTGTATGTGGGATGGCTTGCTTGTCTTGTTTAAACGAAAATCATGGTTTTGAAAAATTTCGATCGCTTTTTTAGTCCTCAGCAATGGCAGATTCTTTTAACCACTACTCAGATTGCTCACGACCTGAATATACGCGCTTTTGCCGTGGGAGGAATAGTGCGTGATGCGATCGCCCGCAAGTGCCAAGTAGCGCCATCTTTTCCTAAGGATATTGATTTGGTATTTGATGGGAGTGCCAAGGCTGGAATTACCGTAGCGATCGCCTTACAGGAGGTTTTTCCTGATTCTAAGTTGCAAATTCATGAGAAGTTTCAAACGGCGGAGCTAATCTGGCAAGACTTTACGCTGGATATGGCGACAGCCCGTCGGGAAATATACGCCTATGCAGGGGCAAATCCAGAGGTAAGCGCCACAACGCTGGAGGAAGATTTGTGGCGGCGTGATTTTACGGTTAATGCTTTGGCGTTGGAACTCGATCCGCAGTTAGGGATTAAAGGCGAAGTGATTGATCGCTTCCAAGGTTTATCCGATTTGCTCGATCGGCAAGTCCGTGTCATTCGGGAAGGGAGCTTTGCCGAGGACCCTAGGCGCATATTTCGAGCGGTTCGGTTTGCGATCCGTCTGGGTTTTCAGCTTGAGCAAGCAACCCATGCAGAAATTATGGCGACAACGGCAAGCGGTATCCATGATGCGATCGGTGGTGTGCGATTGCGATCGGAACTGCTTTATACCCTAGCTGAACCCAAAGCTGCACAAATGTTTGCCCTATTGCAACAATTAGGAGCCTTACGCTGCCTCCATCCTGAATTGAAATTGCCCACAGATTTAACTAATTCCTTTAAACATCAGTGGCGGCGATCGCAATATTGGCTGAGACAGATTAGTGATATTGAAACCAAAAACTACGCACCGCTTCAGCTTGGGCTCGAATTATTACTATCCTATTTGCCCCCTACTCTTGCTACGCAACTCGATCTAAATTTAACGCCAGAGCAGAAATCTAGGCAGATCAAGATAGCGGATTTGCTCAATAATTTACCAAATTTAGCTAATGCTGCGCTAAAAAATTCCGAAATAGCGCAAAATCTGCAAAGATTTGATACCCAGTCATTAATATTGGCTGGGGCGAAATGCGATCCTATTTTTCGCCCTATTCTCTGGCGTTACTTAACTCAGTGGCAATTGGTCAAATCTCCCTTAACGGGGGCAGATCTACAACTGCTTGGCTATGCAAAGGGTAAGCGTATAGGAGAAACCTTAAAGCTGTTGCGATCGGCAGCCCTCGATCAGGAAATTCAATCCAAGGAGGAAGCGATCGCCTTTCTCGCTGCGATGGGATAACAAATGGTTAAAATGTAATTATACAAAAGCTTTAAGCGCCAATCAGTACATAAATTTAGGATCAACACATCATGAGAGGCGGTATTCGCGTCGGCAGCATTTCTGGCATTCCCATTTATATTGATTATTCTTGGTTACTCGTCCTCGGCTTTCTTGCCGTTTGGCTGAGTGCTGCCTACACCAAATTATCGCCCTCTTTTTATCTTGGCTATGGTGCGATTACAGCATTTCTTTTCTTCTTGTCGATCGCGTTCAATAAAATTGCCCATGCGGTTACAGCTAAACTGTGCGGTGTAGAAGTCAATGCGGTTAATATTCAGTTTATGGGTGGTTCCAATCCCGTTGAGAAAGAATCTGACAGTCCATTCACCGTATTTAGTATTGCCATTTCGGGACCTTTAGCAAGCCTAATCTTAAGTGCGATCGGCTTCACGGCTGCTTGGATGCTAGCTGGAGATGCGATTTTTACAAGTAATCCTAAAACGATTGAGACCTTGCCTGAGAGTATTGGCGAACTGCGTACCATTTGGACGATGATTACCATCAATATTGCCCGAATCAACCTCATATTTGGAGTGTTTAGCCTTATTCCCGCCCTTCCCTTTGAAGGCGGACATATTCTTAAGGCTGCGGTCTGGAAGCTAACAGGCGATCGCTTTGCAGGCATTCGATGGGCAGCCCGTTCGGGGCAATTCTGTGGCATTATGACGATGATATTGGGGGGCTTAGTAGCCTTGGGCAGTCCTATTGGCGGGCTGTTTTTGATCTTCATCGGCTGGTTTCTATTAGGCAGTGCGGGGGGCTATCTCTACCTTAATAATCTTCAGCAAGCTCTATTGGATATTAATGCTGAAACGGCGATGACCAGAGATTTTCGACTGGTGGATGGAGAAATTTCCCTGCGTGATTTTGCTGATAAATTCTTGTTGATGGAGGAAAAAGACGCAAATCCTATCTACATTGCTTCATCCAATGGACGCGATCGCGGCATTATTTCCGCAGGGGCGATCCGTAATATTGACAGTAGTGAATGGCAAGCGCAAACTTTACAATCTCTTGTCAAGCCCTTAGATGCAATCGATACCGTCGATCTCAAAGCTCCACTCTCTTTGGTAGTGAAACTACTTGAAGAGAAACAATTACGTTATATCATCGTGCGATCGCCCGTCGGATCGGTTGCTGGCGTTATCGATCGCGGTGATATCATTAAGGCTCTAGATAGCAAACTTCTATGGCGAATTCCTTCAGAATATATTAAACAAATTAAATTAGATGGCAAATTCCCGCCTAACTTTCGCCTAGTGGAAATTTGCGAACAGTTAAATAGGAAATAAGCAGAAAAACCAAAGCCAGAGAGCGCAATGCTCTCTGGCTTTGGTTCTAAACAACAGCTACCAGAATTTAACGTCAGTTGGGGTTAAGCTGGCAAATTTTAAAAGCCCAAAGGTAAAAGCCTTGCTTAGCAAGGCTTTTACCTTTGGGCTTTGATAAAGGGTTTGCTAGGCAAACCCTTTATCAAAGCCCGTTTCAAAGTTACTTAGAAACCTAGAGAATCCAGATCGCCAGATAAGTCATCGAGAGTGACAAAGTTCGGATTCGCTTTGGTATCGGAACTATTTAGAGTGATGGTTTCCATATTGCCCAAGACTCGTTCTATCGTAGTTGCGCCCATATCAATATTGGGTATGCGATCGCTTGTCTGCTTTGGTATAGCTGAAGGTTGGGTTTTATGCTGTTCCTCTTCCGCAATAAGCCGTAATAGTTTATCCAAATTTTGCTGTGGAATTCTAGACTTAATGGCTTCAAGACTGACTTCTACATCATCACTGACAGGCTGTTCTATGGGGCGATCGCTTGAAGTGAATTGATCAAACAAATCTTCTTCTAGATCTTCTTCTAAATTTCCTTCTAAATCTTCAGAATTATCCGTATTGTCTGGCTTAGATATTTGTGAATTAATAAATTCAGAATTATTTGATGTACCGCTCTCCATAAAGTCATCAAATAAGGAATCAGCAAAATCCGAACTTTCGGTAATATCATTAATTAGTTTAGGTTCTGGAGAAACTGTGACAGCCTCTTGGAAGTCATCAAATAAAGAATTTGCAGTAATTTCCTCTAAACTAGCTTCTTGGTCTAGATTTATTGGCCGATCGGGTTGGGTTTGAGGGGGGACTTGAGTCTCGATGACTGGTTCGTTAAGTCCATAACTCTCTGGCTCAGGCTTAGTTTCGGATAAATCAAGGGTAATGCCTTGGTGGTGATGGGCGGTACTTTCCCGCTCCTGTGGCGGTTCCGCAGGTTCTAAAAATATTTTGGTAACTAGACGGATTTTGGCTTTTTGCCATTGTTGTCCAGGTTGCAATATTGATAGATTCGCAATCACCTGATCGCCATTTTCATCGGTCTGACTCGATTCGGCGATCGTGTCAAGCAGAATTCGTAAATTAGGATTGGAGGCAATTGCTGCAAATAAAAAACTAGGTTGACTAATTACTTGAATTAGTTCGGTGAGAGTCGTTAGGCATCGGACAGTGCCAATATGCTCGTCAGTAAACCGCACGATAATATCTTGATATTCTTGTAGGTTTTGCTGAATTTGCGATAATTTTTGGATTAAAATCACCCCCTTAGGATTGTTAACCAAGTCTTTACTGCGATCCTGGACTAAATTACTTGCTTGAGTTACTTGAGGCTGAGTTACTTGAGGATTTTGTGTTTGCGGCTCGGGTAATGGTTGCTGTTGATTTTTGCCATCATCAAGATTGATTTCATGTTGCCATGCGAGATAGTGATTGTCCGAGCGATAGGTAAAAATTTTAACACGCTTGATTTGGGTCACCTGTAAAACGCTCATGCCACGATGGATAATTGTCACAACTGCCTTTTGATTTGGTATCTGAGCAGCCTGCAAGGATATTTTTAAACATTCAGCTTCAATTACCGCTTCTGCATGAATGCCTTTTGATGCTAGCGATCTATTGATCAAAGTAGCGATCGCATGGGGATCGCCTTGCTTTGCCAAGTCCATAACGCTTAGTTGTGTCATACCCTATTCCCAATTGGCTAAGAATTTCTCTTGTAAATCTTGTAAATATAGATTAAATGTAGATGCTTCAAATTAGATGTTTCAAAGATGTTTCAAAGATGTTTCAAGACTTCCCACTACTTCACAATTCTCTCATTGAAAACCGCTATATAGCAATCCCAAATGATTTGTGGAAGCGTCACCCGAAGGGGGGCGCTTCCACAAACCCAAAAATCTACAGAGTTGTTGGCGCACTTCGGCAAATTAGTATAGCCATAACATAAACAAAAGAGGGTTGCTGCGCTCTCTGCGGCAACCCTCTTTTGTTTTTGCCCTGATACAGTTGATGGCAGCTATAAATAGGGCTTGCTGAAAAAGTCTACAGAGCGAATTTAAAGGCAATACAGCTTTAAAAATAGTATTTTGTCGCATATTTCCCAAATTTACCCAGCGATTTTCTACGGAAGTGCAAGGGTTTTGAGCCTCTAGGCGCTATAATCTTGCACTTGTTATCGCAAAAAAAGCTTAAAACCCTTATATAGCAAGCTTTTGTGCTTTTTCAGGAAGCCCTAAATACTCGCATATAAAAAAGGGGCGCAAAGCACCCCTTTTTTATATTAATTTTCAAAATGCCTGAGACATAGAGAAATTAGTCTTCGTATAGACGACATTCAGCAGCTTCAGGATTATCATCGCAATATACTTCGAGGGAGTTTTTACTTTTCTCTTGTTTTTGATGAGATGCTTCAGCTTGCAATTCCTCAACGCCATCCCATGCAACGGCACATTCCTTAGAATCTGTACCGCTTGTTTCGCAGATTTGTCTGGCTATTTGTACTTCTTCGAGGATTTTCTCTTTAATATTGCTCATGTATTTTCTTCTACTATCTATGACTTAGATATTAACAGACTGAGGCAAACTAGCCATCATGCATCAGGAGTAGGAATCTAGATGATCGTGGTTTAGCCAAAACCTAGGGTCGATGGGAGCATTCCTGCCAAGATAATAAAGCCGATCCAGACATTTTGACCAAAGGCTTTTTGATATAACTCGCTAGGAATCTCCGCTTGATTCAATCTGTTACATTGCCATATCCATATTACTGCGCTAGTCAAGCAAGCAAAGTAGTGTGTGTAACCAAGTTGGATTTCCAAACCCAGCCAAATCAAGCATCCCAGTGTAATTGCCAAAAAAATAGCGATCGCAAATGTTACATATCTTCCAAAAAATAGGGCACTGGATTTAATGCCAACCCTCAGATCGTCGGAGCGATCGCTCATGGCATAGATCGTGTCAAAGCCCATCGTCCAAGCAATTACCGCTATCCATAGCTCCCAAGCATGGCGATCGAGTCCACCCGTAACGGCGCTCCAAGGAATCAGTACTGTAAATCCCCATGCGATCGATAGTACGAGTTGGGGTACAGCAAAGAAACGCTTGCAAGCAGGATAAATGACAATGATGGGGACAGCGGCAAAGCAAAGCCCAAAACTCAGGGGATTGAGGTAGGTGGATAGCAGGAAGGCACATAGTCCTGAAACTAATAATACGGCGATCCCAACTTGAATGGATAAGGAGCGCTCGGCGAGGGGACGATTTTTGGTGCGATCGACCTTGGGATCGATATCAAGATCCCAGATATCGTTAATCACACAACCTGCGGCACTGGTTGCCAAACTACCGAGAATTACCACGATCAAGAGGTTAAGAGGTGGTAGGTGATGTTGCGATTTGGATGCGGCTACGGTTGCCCACAATGCAGGCAGCATCAAAATGAGCCTTCCAGCAGGTTTATGCCAACGTAAAAGACGAACAATCTTTTGAAATGTTGGCTCATTGTTGCTCAGGCTAGTCGTCATGGTGAATGCTTATCAATTCCTTTGCCGTGAATATCCGTGAATATATTAATTCTATAGTAATGCTTAAGCTAGTTAAACAGCTAGGCACAAATATAAAGCCCAAAACCTATGGCGCACGCAGCGCTTGCGTCATAGGTTTTTCCTAGCTACTTACGTTATACCAAATCACAAAATGGCTACGCCATTTTGTGATTTGAAAACCCTTACTGGTTTTGGTTTTTAATTCACAAAAGTGTTGTCACACTTTCGTGAATTGGTATTAGTTAAGCAGCAAAACCACAAGATGAGTGGCGGCGCGAAGCGCCGCCACTCATCTTGTGGTTTTGTGTTGCTATAGAAGAAAGAATCGGGCGAGTGTTAACTTCCTTGTTTTTAAGCAAAGTAGCTGATTACAAAGCTTTTCAGTATTGTTACGTTATTGGTTAAGTCGCGAGACATATCTGTAATGGCAAGAGTTAATGGCAAAAGTATGAGGTTAAGAGATGCGTTCAATTCAATCTTTTTGTTCAGCTATTTTTAAACAGTCTTTAACATCTGCACTGATAGGTTTGTCTTTGATCCTTGGTTCTGGAATAAGCGGTGGGAATGCTTCATCAGAAAATTTAACGATTGGATCAACGAGTGAGTTGGTCAACGATCAAACCTGTGATGGTACGGGGGGGATTTTGGCTTATGCGGAGACAAAAGATTATGCGCTCTACATCTGTTCCGATCCTAAAGACATTTCCCAACCTCGTTATTATCGTAGCGTGAATAAAAATGGTACTCCTGGAGTCAAACTCAATGCGAGGACTTACAATCCCAATCAAGGTAGCTATTTTGAATTTCGCAACGGCGACTATGTATACCTACTCCAGATTCCTTCTGAAAACATTAAAAATCCCCAACTGGTAGTTGAGTTTCCTGATGGTTCGGGATACGAGCAAAAAATATCGCGGTTTTTAATGAATGGTGAAGCGCGATCGCCTATATCTAATAAATAGAAATAAATAAAAAAGTAAATAAAAAGGCGGTGCAATGCGCCGCCTTTTTTGTTAAATATGCTACTATGTATAGCCTGTCGGGGAATTAGCTCAGTTGGTAGAGTGCTGCGATCGCACCGCAGAGGTCAGGGGTTCGAGCCTCCTATTCTCCATTTTTCTTAATAGCAAGGGCAACTCTATGACTATTAGTCCTATATTTTCGCCAAAAGAAATTGCCCCATTGTTTGCTAGTAATACAGCAATATTGCCAAATATTAGCTGGCAAACCTATGAAGCTTTGCTAACTGACATGGGCGAACATCGTAACGCTCGTTTAGCCTACTATCATGAAGTTTTAGAAATCAGGATGCCATTAGAACTACATGAAGCGATAAATCGCATCTTAGAAAGACTAATTATCACCTTGACCGAGGAGTTAGGGTTAAGCATTAAAAGCTTTGGCTCTACAACGTTTAATCGCAAAGATTTGGCGGTGGGCGTAGAGCCAGACTCTTGTTTTTATATTCAAAATGCTCATCTAGTTCGTAGATTTAAAATTGATATATATAATGATCCTGCACCTGATTTAGTTGTTGAAGTTGATCTTTATAGCTCTAGCGATCGCAGATTTTCTATCTATCAACAGTTAGCAGCAGCTGAAATTTGGAGATACAACAAAACAGGTATAAAAATTTATACTTTGCAAGATGGCGAGTATCTAGAGCAAATAAATAGTGTTACTTTCCCGATTATTTCTAGTAATATTTTAGACGATTTTTTACAACAAACTGAGCTAATTGATGACAATGAATTAATTCGTAATTTCAGAAAATGGGTGCAACAACAAATGCAACAAAGATAGTTTTCGTTAACTTTTTTAATGCTTTTTTATTGCAAATCTAGCTGACCAACAACTTTTATACCTTTTGTGGCTAACTGGCGAAATTGAGGACTATTGGGCAAAATATGAATTCCATTAGAAGCAATCCAATAAAAACTCCTTTTCCCGTTGTCTAATTTAGGAGCATCTTTTACCAAAAAATCTTTTAACCACTGAAGCTTATTTAAGACAGCTTTAACTTCATTTGTCTTCGCACTATGTACTTCAATAAAGTATCTTTGATCTCCATATCCAACCACATAATCCCAGCGGCAAGCATTAGGATAAATTGATTTAACAGCAACATCAATATCGACACTACCTTGACATTTGCTTGTGTCAGTTGGACTAACTTTACTACTATAATTCCCTAACGCTCTTAAGCCACTTTTATAAGCATCTTTTAGCAGAGGAGTAGATTCGACATCGTTTTTAAAACTATTCTTAGATTGCTTTTTCCGACTCATATATCTTGAACTGCCTGAGACACAACTTCAGATGCTCTACTACTAAAACTAGTTAACCCACCCCAATCGGCTGTTGATAAATCTTCATCAAATGGATCTAATGATGAAATATCACGCACCTCAACACCATCTTCTTTTTGATCGAAATAATAGGTGGACAATTTCTTGTTTTTGAGAATATTTTCAAAAAGTTCGGTAATAGGTGGTGATGGTTTTAAATCAAAAAGTTGATAGAGATACTTAACATCAGAATTATTATTTTGTAAGTTACGAATTGCCCAAACTGCTTCTAAAAGAACAGGTGAATGGGTAGAAATGAGTAAACGGTAACCTCTATGTATAAGTTCTAGACACATCAAAATTACCGACAAAATTGCACGAGGATGCAAACCCATCTCTGGTTCTTCAATAACTACAAAATCGATGTCTGGTTTCTTTGAATTATGTGATACAGGCATTAGCCAATAAAGCCCTAACAGCAAAGGCATAAATTCTCTTTGACCAGCCGACCAAGCCATAAATGGCAACAAATTACCATTAACATTGATTTGAATGCGTTTACGCATTTCAACTGTATTTAATTCAACCTTAGCGCCATGAAAAATACTGGCATTAAGAGCATCACTTATTTCTTGTCGGAGTCGTCCTGCTTGAGGAAAAATAGCATTGTCTTTATCTTTATTTATGAAACCTTGTTGCATGAGTAATCGAAGATGTTCACTAAATCTACAAACAACATAGGGATCTCCAATTTCAAAATTGGTGAATGAACGCGGCCATCCATTCTCAAGAGTTAACACACGTTGAGCAGGTATAAAAAACAGGTATTCAGGATCATTCATATATTCATAATCATCTGATATTTCATTTGGTAATAGACCATCTAGATATATCTCTTCGTCTCTCCAAAGTACCTTTGTACTATCACTCCAAAGATTACGCATTCCTTCACCGAAGTAAAGCTCATTGAAATTAGATAAATCTTCTTCCCATTGATATCCATATTTCATGAGAGTTTCTCCAATATTCTCACCATCAAATACCAACTTTATGAGTTGCAATAAAATACTTTTTCCTGTAGCTTGAGATCCCACAAAAAGAGTTAGATCGCCGAAATCTATATTTGCACTCTTAATTTGACCGAGATTTTTAATACTAAGCTCTGTCATAGCAATTAGCTCATAAGTTAATTAGAAAAACTAAAGAACGGATAAAAGATCAATTAGAGCTTGATTTTGTTCATCAGTACCAACGGTAATGCGAAGCTTATCCGCTAGTCCTGCTTGATTGAAATAGCGGACTAAAATGCCTGATTCTTTGAGGTTTAAATAAATCTCTTCAGCATTGCCTTTGGGTGGAGTGGCAAGCACAAAGTTACCGTGAGATTCTAGTACGGTATAGTCAAGATTTTTGAGATCTAAAGTAAGTTTAGTCCGTGAGGTTTTGACTTTTTCGGCATTGGCAATTTTGTAGGATTGATCGCGCATGGCGGCAGTACCCACAGCGATCGCTACGGCATCAATGTTATAGCTGTCTTTAACCTTAAATAGCCCAGTCAAAAGCTGGGGATTCGCAATCCCAAAGCCCAAACGCAAACCTGCTAAGGAGTAACCTTTTGACAAGGTGCGTAGCACGATTACATTGTCAAACTCTCGCACCAAAGGCAAAGCCGAATATTCAGCAAAATCGACATAGGCTTCATCGATCGCTAGAATACCTGAAACCTGCCCTGCTAATTGGCGTAAATCCTCCAAAGGCACGGCATGACCCGAAGGACTATTAGGTGAAGCGATAAAAGTTACCGCTCCATTGGCTGCCACTAATTCAGCGATCGGCAACTGAAAATTTTCACCATAGGGGACTTCAACTATTTCCGCAGGTTGCATCGCCGATAAAGTCCGATATAGCACATAGGTCGGCATCGGATAAACCACCTTGCGATCGCGCCCTTCCGCACAAGCCCTGATCAAAATATTTAAAACATCATCACTACCATTACCCACAATTACCCAATCCGCAGGCACATCCAGAGCCTCGCTAACAGCTTGACAAAACTCATGGGCAAAGGGGTCAGGATAGCGTCGCAAGGCATCGCCATCCATGTTTTGTAAGGCAGCGATCGCCTTTGGCGAAGGTGCATAGGGGTTTTCATTGGTATTCAGTTTAATAACCTTGATACCAGACTTTGGCTGTTCTCCAGGGACATAACCTGTCATGGCATCAATGGCTGGGCGGAAGTAGCTCATGGTTTAGAAAGAAAAAGAAAAATAGGAAAAATTAGGTTTGAACTTTTTATTTTATCGCGATCGCTTTATATGGGTTTAGGACTTTGTTAGCTTTAACCAGATTTCAACTAAGCTTTATCTCGAAATACGGGTAATACTTCATTACAAAAGGCCTCAGTTGCCTTAGATCGATAGCGATTGGGATTGCGAATTTGTAACAACATACGTTTGATGACAACTCCGTCAATTCGCACCTGTTGCAAAGCCCCCATTTGCAACTCCTTTTCGATCGCAGTTACTGATAAAAATGCCGCCCCCAAACCTGCTTGTACAGCATTTTTAATTGCCTCAATTGAATTTAGCTCCATGGCGATCGCTAATTGGCGCGGATCGACTCCACTATCAAGGAGCACGCGATCAATCGCCTTGCGAATAGTTGATTGCGAGTCAAGGGTAATAAACTGCAATTTGTATAGCTCTTCAATCGGCAAGGCTCCAACTTGAGCAAGCTGATGGGAAATTGGTAGAATTAGCGCAAGTTCATCTTCGGCATAGGGTGTAATCTCTAGAGAGTCATGTAAATCGGCAGGAATTTCGCCGCCAATAATTGCCAAGTCTACCTGTCCGTTCGCAACACTCCATGCAGTTCGCCTTGTAGAATGAACGTGGAGTTGTACTGAGACTTCAGGATATTTTTTGCGAAACAAACCAATCATCTGCGGCATTAGATAGGTTCCTGTCGTTTGGCTAGCACCTATAATTAGAGTCCCACCATTAAGGTTTTGCAGATCGTCAATGGCGCGACAGGTCTCTTGGCAAAGGCTTAAAATGCGATCGCCATAGGAAAGTAGCAACTGTCCAGCCTCAGTCAACTGTGCTCTTCTGCCTCCGCGATCGAACAAAGGCACATCTAGCTGTCGCTCTAGGTGTTGGACTTGTAAGCTAACGGCGGGTTGGGACACATATAGGCTATCAGCGGCGCGTTTAAAGCTACCTTCAGCAGCGATCGCCTTAAGAATACGTAATTGGTCTAGGGTGAACGGTATATCGATCATAGAAGCAGCGTGAGAAAAGATGAGTCGGGAGGTTATTCAAGATTTTTTGAATTTAGCAGGCATTGTGGGGATTGCTCTCACAAACCGCCGTATGCGACCCTACTTCTACGGCTTAGATACCGTATTAGAAAGGACAAAGCAAGCATTAGGTCAAGGAGTACTGCAAGTTGTTGAGAACGTACCCGAAGGATTTGAGTCCTTTGAATTTCACTTTGCTAGTCATGTTGTTTTTATTTACAAGCTGACGCATGGGCTAGTCCTACTAGTACTGACAGATAGTGACCTAAAAAATACTGACTATAGACGGGGCATTACCAAAATCAAATATTTAATCGAAACAGATACATACAACACAGTCGCATACTTTAAGCTCCTATTAGGCACAGTAACTCAGCATTCTTTACCAAATGCGAGCCGAGATGCTAACTCACCGAGTACAACTGCCGAGCAGGATGTGAAGAGTTCACTAACGGCAGATAGCAATGCTAAGCCTCTTACCAACCCATATGCATCAGCTAGCTCTGTTGATAGGATTCCTCAAATTGAGAAACAAGCAGGTACGGACTCAAGGGCAAAAGCGAGCAGTCCCAGCAGTAATACATCAAGTAACACCAATACAAGGGCACAGACCAGTAACATAAATTTACAAGCTCAGCCCAACAAGCCGCAAACACCTCCTGTATCTCCTACTAACTTTTCTGCCCCTACAGCGCCTAGGGCTACAGCTACCGATAACCCTATACAAATTACCAATAGTCCTAATAAGCTAGTATCAGCGAAAACTGCACCGCAAGAGTATAAGTTAGATGAACTTTTAGTCGCCCTAAATAAATTAAGTCACTTTACAACCCAATACTTAGGTAAAGTTGTTGTCAAAAATTATTGGAAATCTAGTCTTCCTATTTCTGCTTGGTTAGATGAGTTTCAAGTAGATCGTGATGGCAAGATCGTCCATCCCAAGCAATCAGAAATAATTTGCAGCTTAGACCAAATTCAGGAAATTCGGTTATGGGTCTCTGCCTATATAAAACGTTGTAAGCAGGTAATTCGTAATTTCGATCAAATGCTAGAACAAGACTGCCTCGATAGTCATCAGAGACAAATGCTACTAAGTAGTTAGATGCAATTAAATATTAACCCGAAGAATTGCGACGCAGACTGCGCCGCAATTCTTCGGGTTGATATTATGACTGGTTACTTATACCAATTCACCGAAATGAGCCCATTTAGCGTAGGACATAAACACCAAAAGATGAATGGTGTTTATGTCCTACGCTAAACTTATATCGCTACTCCCTTCCCGCTATAAAATTAGACATTAAAAACCAAGAATTAGCGTTGCGGCGCTTCGCGCCGCAACGTCTAATTTTTTACTGGGAAGGGAGTATGACTATTGTTTTTAACAAAAATGCTGACTAAAAATGTTGATTATGGTTTCAGAGCAAAATGCTGGGAACCTAACTTCAAAATGAGAAAAAATGAGAATTTCTATTTTTTTTAGTAGGCAATTTGGCGGGATGTCCCCCATTTGTATACTGTAAATGAGCTAAAATAATCTTTAATATTAAGGGGAACAATTGTAGAGGCAAGCTAATAATGGCTAAGCGCGTAAGGATTGAGCCGATTGCCCAAATAGCGGATATTGCAACTAATGGTGCATTACTATCTGGCTTAATGGGAGAAGAGCTAAGTATTTTAAAAGAATGTGGCGGTCGTGGTATGTGCGCGACCTGTCACGTTTACATCCAAGACGGAATGTCTTCGCTTAGCCCCATGGGTAAACGAGAGCAGCGCACTTTAGAAGTCATTACCACTTGTAAACCAAACTCTAGGCTGGCTTGCCAAGCCAAGGTTATGGGCGAGGGTATTGTGGTTGAACTGCCTGTCGGTATGTATGTTCAATCAATTCAAGATATCGAAGCTTTAATTGGACGACGGTGTGAAAAGCCGCTGCTGAGTCCGATCACAGGGCAGACGCTAGTAGAGGTAGGTCAGTTAATTACTAGATCGGTTGTTCGTCAACTAGAAAACACTAATTTCAGTGTTGGAGAACAATTAGCAAATACGAAGAAAGCTGATGTTTTTGAATAAAAATAAGATGATTAATAAATATAATTAATGCGATCGCAACTGGATTTTAATTCAGTTAACGATCTGGCGATCTAGGCGATCTATTGGTTATTATTAATTATTTTTATTATTCAGTTGTTTGTGCTCAGGATTAACTTTGTATTTAATCTTTTTATTTAATCTTTGTATTTAATCTGTGCATTTAGCCATCTTTTGGATAGGAGTATTTACTTATGACTGTTGCCGTCGAGCGCCCAAATAGCGCAACTAGAGCGAAAAGAAAAAATAATCACTATAGTCTGCAAGATTTTTTTCTACCCGATTTGGAAAGGGGAATCATCGAAGATTGGAATGGTTCGAGAAATATCCTTACCAGTGAAGACTTTATTATTGGATTGCAGGAAGGCTTAGAAGATGAAGTTGGTGAAGCTTCGGCAGCTGTCATGTATTCCATCGGCTGTGAATGGGGACAGCAAGATGCATTGTTCTTTACCAAATGGTTTGAGCGGGATTTTGGGCGCAGTATTCGTCAAACAAATTTACCGTTTTTGCTAGAAACTTGGTGGTGGCCATTTACCTCGCAAGGCTGGGGACGCTGGCAGGTAGATATGAGCGATCGCAAGCAGGGATTCATGTTTATTAGCGTGTTTGATTCTGCGGTTGCGCGTAGCCTTGGTGATGTGGGCAAGCCTGTTTGTCATTTATATGCAGGTTTGTTCTCGGGGTTCTTTACCCATTTAGTCAATAAAGAGCTGGAATGTATTGAGATTCAATGCTATTCGATGGGAGAAAACTACTGTAAATTCCTCCTCGGGGGCAAAAATCGGATTGATGCAGCTTCGTTTTGGCTAAATGAAGGGGCGACAACTCGAGACATTGAGGGTCGTTTGCGCAATGGAGAATTTCTAAAATGAGTAGTTCGGATTGGCAGCTACAGCCATTACGCAGCTTTTGGCAGGGCGTAAATTGGGAAAATCGGACGATCGCACCTGTAAGCAATAATGGGCAAGCGAGTCAGTCATTGAGCCTTTTGATGTCCGTAAGAGAATATTTCCGATCCATCTCTTGGACTGGTATTCCTGCAATTGCCGTCACATCTAGTGATACTAAGCTTAGTAACTCTTCGGTCGATGAAAGCAATGAAACCCTTGAAGATTTCCTCGACGATATTTCTAAATTCTTCTAAAAATTATTCTCGGCAGAGGATCTTCTCAGCAGAGTAATAGTGCGCAATCTCGATTTGCAAAAATTTAACTCTCGTAATATTAGAACTATGATTCCTAAGATTCAAGACTTAATAAACCAAGCGCAAGACCGTTACCTTGCCTCGGATGAGCTAGGACTGATGGAAAGTTATATTAACTCACTGCCCGAACGCTTAAAACTGTATAAATTAATTCGCGATCGCGAAATCGATATCTTGCAAGCCGTAGCCGATCAAGTGCCTAGTGAGTTACCCAATGTAACCGAAGCAGATCTGGAGACTGGGATTAAAAATTTAATCCTTGTTCTCCGCTATAGCTCGATGGCAATGCTTTTAAACGACGAGAATTTTTTAAAGCAAAGATTGCTAAATTGGCTAGAAGGGATTATGTCTATGCGAGATATGCGCCGCCTCAATGAAACCCTCTACAAGTTACTCAATCAAGGATTGCGTCAACAGGTTAGTCCCGTGCAACTGGCTTTGATCCAGCCTTTGATTACCGCCGCCCAAGTCACGCTAATCTACTAGAGACAAACATTATGATTTCTGTTGCCGATCTCATTAAAGAAAATCGCATTCCTGCTAACTTTTTTGACTATAACTCCTATGTCAAAGGCGATCTGGAAATTGGGTTGCTCGAAAATCGTCGCGGCGATCGCCTAATAGCTGTTCCTGACACATTAATTTCTTCCCTTTACGCAGGCTTAGCCAAGGAAACAGGACAAGCATCGAGGCTAGTCCTGTTTAACTGTGGCAAGTGGTGGGGCAAAAACTTTTATACCCGCTTTACCGAATCCTTGGAAGAATATTACGCCCAGTCTCTAGCTGAGATGGATATGATCACATTCATTCAGAGCCTGCGGGAATGTTGGCAAACCCATGGCTGGGGAAAGTTCGAGTTTATCCCCGAATATCAAGCTCAAGGACTCATTCTCATTAATACCTATAACTCTCCCTATGTAAGGGCAGTTAATGGCAATACGATGCCAACTGGATATCTAGAATCAGGAATTTTTACGTCGTTCTTTACCCGTTTGACGGGACGTGAGTTATTGGCAGTTCAGACAACTTGCGAATCCTTAGGAGCTAGTTGTAATACCTACATCATCGGATTGCCCGAAAGACTGCAAGTGGTGGATTCTCTTTTGGCTGAAGGTCTAACCCATGAAGCAATTCTACAGCGACTTCTAAAGTAGCTAAGAAAAAAAAAGGTGGCACATCGTGCCGCCTTTTTTATTTATTTTTTGATTGTTGAGATGCTTTGACTAATTGTTGCTGGGACTTCCAAGCCTCAGTTAGATGACCAAAGTTTTTCTTAAACTCTTTGCCACCCCACCAACTACCGATCCGTCCTTCATCCCAAGATGCAGAAATCGCCCCGTAGCTGAGTCCGAGAACTCCTATTCCCAAAAACAACATACTCAACAAAACCACCGCCGAAGTTGGTAAGTCAACGATATGTTTGCTAACCAAAAAATAGCTAACGATAAATGTTGTCAGCCCCATACCCGTAGGTATACCGCAAAAAAGAGCAGCCCGCCGAACGATCCGACGGTTTACTTCGTCAGGAATTCCCAAAGAATTACTACTCTTGATCTTTGAGGTATTAGGAATTGCTGGCTTGACAGTTGCCTTAGTAGCGGGAGCCACAGGTGCTTTTTTCGGCTCCTTAGCTTTTTTATTACGATTATTTGGCTCGAAAGGAATCCTTTCTGTGGTTGGTTTACTCACTTTTGCCCCTTACTTTAGCTTCTTGTTTTTATACCAAAGCTCAAAATGGCGTAGCCATTTTGAGCTTTGAAAACCCTTACTGGGTTTGATTTCCAATTCACGAAAGTGTGACAACACTTTCGTGAATTGGTATTACATCTTTGATGGGGTGAAGTATTATGCGAAGCGATCGCCATTCCTAGATCTCCAGATATAATTTCCAGAGATAATTTCCAGATATATAAGGCATCTAGAATTTTGGATCTAGCCTCTTACACCAAGGCTTTGAATGAGTTGCTTGTAGTGGGCGCGATCTTGGTTACGTACATAAGCCAGTAAACGCTTACGTTGACCGATGATTTTGAGCAAACTACGGCGAGAAGAGAAATCTTTAGGATGTAGCTTGAGGTGAGTGGTTAGTTGGTTAACCCGCTCGGTGAGCAATGCCACCTGAACATCAGAGGAGCCTGTGTCAGTAGGGTGTTTTTGATATTCGGAGAATATTTCGAGCTTGCGTTCTTGCAAAAGTGCCATGATAAAAACTTGAACGTGTTTTGAAGTGTACGTGATCTAAACTCGACAGTAAACGCACTTAGGAGTTTAAAGCGAGGTTCCTAACCTCACGGTTGGGAATTCCTAGTTATTTCCATCTCTGGAATTTCGCCACTTATCGCGAGGTAGCCGATTTACTCCCTCAACGACAGATCGACTGCCTAGGCAGTTTCCATTCCTCAGTAGTCTCTGAGTATTTATGGGGAAATTATGGCGATCGCCATAATTTCTAAAACTGCGATCTTTTAGACAGACTAGCTTAACATGTTGGATGCCGATCTTTCCATCAAAAATTTCCCGCAATTGCGGTAGCTCTAAAAGGATGAGTGGCGGCGCTTCGCGCCGCCACTCATCCTTTTAGAGCTACCGCCAGTCTTGTTAAGACAAAATTAAAACCCAAGATCGTGTTGCCACGTGGAGCGCGGCAACACGATCTTGGGTTTTATGTCCTGATACAGTTGGCGGTAGCTATA
>NZ_LIRE01000715.1 GCF_001402795.1 Pseudanabaena sp. 'Roaring Creek' | reverse complement strand
CCTCTTTTCTGGGATAGCGATATCAAGATTGAATATGATTCTCAAATATTTGATATCCCTTCTCATAAGTTTGTAAATAACGAGAAATATGTATTTATTTATCTCAACTATTCATGCAGTTGTGAATTAGGTTTTTTAAGAAGTCTTTAAGGTCAGACTGTAAAAAAATGGCTTGTAAATGTGGTTCTAAAAAGAAGAATAATGCTCCTGATACTTTTGTATTGGGGGAAGGTAGTATCTGCTTTCTGCTTGGTTTAGATTCCCCTCTTTGTCCTTTACTTGATAAGATACCTAGTCTTATTGGAAAGCCTTGGAAAGATATATTAAAAACTGTTGCGAAGAAAGTTTTTAATATTGTTATTAATGAAATTACTGGGGCAATTGACACCGCTAATTTTTGTCTTGTCGAACCAACATTACCGAGTGAAATAACTTACGGTGATGTTTTCAACTGGTTAATTTCCTACGTTCCTGAAATTGGATTATTATCTAGCCCAGATAGTTTGCTAGCTAAAATCACTCAGTACTATCTATATCAAAAGTATTTTGATTATTGCGAGTGTAATAAATGCCCCGATCCTCCCCCTCCTCCCGATAGCTCTTCTTCACCTGCTTACAGCGCTTCATGTGCGGCGGCAAAAGCATTAGAACCTCAAATTAATGAAATTATTAGTAGTGTTAATCAGCTAAATACACCTGTTAATGAAGCATGGATTCAACCATCAATAAGTAGCTCTTCACTGCCTTATGACAGATTTGTAAATCAAGAAGCATTACTTACATATATAAATAATCGGTTTCCCCCCCCAGGATATGTATTTAGTTTTGAGGCTGATGGCAGTAATGACGCTCAGGCAGTCCCGACTATAACAACTAGGTTAGTTGGGTGTGCAACTGTTTACATTAAAACTAGAGCTGTAATTGTCACTAATTCACAAAAATTTAGAATTAGACAATTGATGCCTGATGGTTCTTATTCAAACCTTGGAACTTGGCAAACTTTTAACTATTCGCTATCGAATTCTCTTGTATGGGTTGATGACGGTGCTTGCTGTAGCGTGGTTCCCCCTAATAACTCTTTTCCTAGTGATGTGGTTTTACCTCCACCCGATTTTATTAAACGATTCCCCGACGAGGGCGGACGCGATCCAAATTGCAATGAAGAATTTATTGATGTTCCTGTTTTTGTCGATTGTGGCGATCGCGGTAGCATCCGTTTAGCTCTTAATGTTTCGGGTAGGGATGAGACAATCTCCGTAAAAGATACTGTCTTATGCAAGCATCCGCAGTCGAATATGGTGCTTAAAACTTGTTTACCTTCCGTTCCTGGTTGCATGGACTCGACCGCAACAAACTATAACCCGCTTGCCACGGTGGACGATGGTAGCTGTAATTATGACAATTTTGATTGCACAACCTTACAAGAGCAATACACCACTTGGGGAACAAATGACGCGACTTACTACAAGAGTATTGGAGCCGATCTTCCCAGCCAATTGCAATACATGCTTAGTAGTTTTGCAACGAATCCTGATTATACTAGCCATCCCCAATGTGCAACCCTATTTAATCAGTGGTATACCGATGCTTGGAACAATTATTTAAATCCTCCACAAGTAAGCGGTTGCATGGACTCGACCGCAACAAACTATAACCCGCTTGCCACGGTGGACGATGGTAGCTGTAATTATGACAATTTTGATTGCACAACCTTACAAGAGCAGTACACCACTTACGGAACCAATGACGCGACTTACTACAAGAGTATTGGAGCCGATCTCCCCAGCACATTGCAATATTACCTCAGTAGTTTTGCAACGAATCCTGATTATACTAGCCATCCCCAATGTGCAACCCTATTTAATCAGTGGTATACCGACGCTTGGAATGCTGTGGCTGATTCTCCCTAGTGGGCAATGGTGCTAGCTAATTAGCACTCGATCTCTTCTTTGGGGCTTCTGTCTAGGTTCTTTGGGGCTTTATTCTAAAATTTTTTTCTCTGATTAAAAAAAGCTCATGGATCTAGAATTGCTCCCAAGGAGCTACCGATTGAGTCTACAAAGCGATCTCATTTAGGAGCAAGTTGGTTCAAAATCCGCACAAAACCCCAATAGAATATTGATTATTGAATAATTGGGAACGCCTCTATGATCGTCAATCCTGACCAAATTACTACCACGACGGGCGCGATCACTGCCATTAGCGCTACGTTGGCTTCGTCTGGTATTTACCCGCAATATCTGGGTTTACTGGCTGCTATTTCTCATGTGATTGGGGCATGGTTTACTAATAAGCAGTAGTATAAATTTCTTACTGGGGATTCATTCAACGAATATTCCTGAGATTTACGAAAACCAGCAAGCTTGGAGTGAGGCTGTTAAAGCCTCTCAAGTTCGTTTGCAATGGGATCCCGATCACTCGCCAACAGGAGAAAAGCTACAACGTCGGGCAATCCAATTAGGTTTACAAGGGGAAGTAGCAATCAAATATTCACGAGAGTGGATTGTAAATATTGAAGATATTTCGGAGTTTGTTGCAGAGCAACGACAGCATGTCATTGCCAAAAATTATGATATGCTTCTCACCCCAAGCGAATATGCTTACAAGGTGAGCGATCTTGAGACCGCAAAAAAATTACAGCTATCAGAATCGAATGAGTAATAAATTTTATGCTTGTGTCCCAGCTAGAGTTTTAGAATGATGGATGTATATCTTAGTCTTGTTGTTATTCGCTCCGTTAATTTGGAGAAATCCATTAAATTTCATCAAATGCTAGGCTTGAATTTTGCTAAGCATCGTCATGGAAATGGATTGGAGCATTTTGCTAGTAGGATAGGACAAGTTACTTTCGAGATTTACCCTCAAACAGCTCGAATGGAGGTGACAACAGGAACTAGATTAGGATTTCAAGTTCTTGATTTAGATGCGATTGTGATAGAACTACAGAACCCAAAACCAGAGAGCGTACCGCCCGCGTAGCGGGCGGTACGCTCTCTGGTTTTTTACATGTTTAGAATCGATCGCCAAGATTTGATAAGGTATGATCAAGGAACGACCTATGGTGGTTGATGGGCAACATTGTACCGCCGATATATTCATTATCGAACTTCAGGTGCTTAAATTCTAATGTTTAAAGTAAAGTTGAAATTTTCAAGGTTTCTTGGATTGTTACTGGTCATCTGCTTTACCTTCTTCACAGTATATGCAGTGAATTCACAACAACTTCCTCTAATTGAGTACCAATCCAAAATATCCGCCAGTGAAACTTCCAATCATAAATTAGCAAACGACGTACTGCTAGAGATGGGAATTGCCCAAAGATACGATACGCATTTCGATCACTTGATGGGTACGTTAATTGGTAAGGGCGATGATTTTAAGCTTTATACAAGATTCAGAAAGATGTTTGTGCGAGAAATTGGGTGGAGTCATTTTCAAGATGACTATGCAGCAAGACTGGAAGCCGATTTTTCAGAAGATGAATTAAAGGAATTATTAAATCTATCAAAACAACCTGTGATGAAAAAGTTTTTGTTGTCTGAAGGCAAAGCATATATGGATACATCTAAACAAAGGTTTAAAATGGGATTTGAATTGTGGGAAAACTATAATAACGGTAAAGTCAGGTTGCCATCAGACTAGATTCTCTAATCATAAAGAACTACAAGAAACCTTTTAAAAGGTTTCTTGGTTTGGATTTGAATGCAAATCGCTGTAAGTTCCATTTATGTAGTGGATAAACATAGCTTAATTATTAGCTATGTTTATCCACCTATACCAAAACACAAAATGGCGTAGCCATTTTGTGTTTTGAAAACCCTTACTGGGTTTGGTTTTTAATTCACGAAAGTGTGACAACACTTTCGTGAATTGATATTACATTCTATTGTAAATTATCCCAACTCAAGCGGGGATTGATCCTAAAGCCAAGGATGACGAGGTGGGTTTTCGGCATTCAGGTAGAAGTTGCCAACGGCGTAGTACTTCCAACGGGCGGGGTCATGAAGAGTATGGGTGCGGGCAGCGCCAATGGCGATCTAGGTTATATTGTCTCAGGGTTGACTTGGTGCCTGCTAGTTCAAATAGTTTGTTGCTTGCCAGAATTGATGCTTCGGCGGCGATCGCTTTTGCTTCGGCAACGGCGATCGATGCTTCGGCAACAGTGCGATCGGTGGGATTGGCATTGGCAAGATCGATATATTCCCCCGAGCGACGTAGCAATGATTCAGCCTGATGGGCGATCGCGATCGCCTCTTGATCATCCTTAATGATGTGAGCTTGTTTACGGTTTTCCTTAATATCCAATACGGAAGTCATAAATTCGTCCTTGATCGCATGTTAAACGTTGAAATTTTTGTTAAAAGCTAGACGGCGACGAGGGAGCGCTCGGATTTACGCTGCGAATCCAACTGGCGCACCAGTGGAATTACATCACGCCCAAAGGCGGGTAAATCGTCGGTATAGTGCAGGAAGCCTCGTAGTCAGAGCTCCAATCGGTGCGTTGGGGAATTTTACTGATGACTAGCCCACCACTAACATTTGGTACCCAGTATGCAAATTTAATATCGACCACGATCGATCCTCTTTGAATGAAATTTGGAGATAAATTCACAGACATCAGTTTTGACGGTTGAACTGGCGCGTGAATTTTGGCAGCTTTAGCAGCTTTTGATATGCCCGAATCATAGAGACAGGGCAATCCAAAGGATTTGTATCATCATAACTGCTTAATCTGCGATAACTCGATAGAGAAACCGTAGTAGAGTGAGTATGCCAGATTTTTTACAGAAAAACAAGTAAATAAAAAAAGTAAATAAAAGTAAATAAAAAAGTAGATCGCCACTTATCTATTTGATTGGGATTTGTCCTCAGCAAAACTTGCATTGCTACTCCCTTCCCAGTGAAGAATTAGACATTGCGGCGCGAAGCGCCGCAATGTCTAATTCTGGGAGTATATTTGATCAAGCAGATAGCGAGGTAGGGGCAATGGCAGCATTGAAGTTTTTTAGACTCGGAGAAAAAACTAGAAAGATTCTGTTCCTATTTGTACTGGTGGTCTTCTTATCCTTGAATGCTTTGTCTTACTTGGGCGCTTATGTGCTAACCCACTATAGTTCCGCTGGACATTGGGGGTTAGGAATTCCTAAATCTACCAGTTCCACAATTCCCAGTGATATTGGGCTTGAATATGTCACACAACGTATCCCTATCAATCAAACTGAGTGGCTAGAGACTTGGTTTATTCCCACGCAAATGCCTGTATCTAGTGGCACTGTTTTGCTTTTTCCTGGTAATGCAGGGAGTAAAGCTATACAACTTCTAGCTCCAGCCAAGGTGTTTCATCATTTGGGCTACGATACTTTGCTTATTGATTTCCGAGGTTTAGGAGGTTCTAGTGGAAATACGACAACTCTTGGTGTACGGGAAGCTAAAGATGTTGCTCTTGCTCTGACTCATGCTCAACGTTTAAATTTTCAGCGCCCCTTTATCCTCTATGGTGTGTCAATGGGAAGTGCGGCGATTCTTAAAGCAGTGGCCGATGAAACAGTTCATCCTGATGCTGTGATTCTTGAACTTCCTTTTGCACGACTTTTAGATGCTGTTAGAAGTCGATTGAGAGAAAACTGGATCCCATCATTTCCGATCGCTGAGATGATTGTCTTTTGGGGAAGTGTTCAGCATGGGATCAATGGTTTTACTCATAATCCCGTAAATTACGCCAAGCAAGTTCAATGTCCTGCTTTGTTATTACATGGAAAGCTGGATAAATGGATTACGTTAGCGGAGATCGATCGCATCTTTCAGAATTTACAAGGTTCTAAGAAACTAACCATTTTTCCGAACGCGGATCATAGCTTGCTCGTTACGGTTGATAAAGAACTGTGGCAGCGAAGCGTTGAGCAATTTTTAAAGAGAGTTTAGAATAAATATTATTGCAGTACAAGGCACCTCATTTATTTTTTTTTGATGTAGAGCTTTCCAGAGAATTGCCCCGCATATTAAACTTGCGGGGCAATTACGGGCAAAGTAATCGATTTTCAAATTAGATCGCCTAGTAAACTTGACAATTCGCCTTGCATATTTGTGCGATTGTCGTCGTAGAGCATGAGGGTGTCTAGCTTCTTATGTCGCGATAATTTTTGCACTTTGCGAACGTTGCCATTGGTGGCATCAAGGGCGGCGGTGATCGCAGAATGGCGGATGCGGTGGGGAGACATTTTTTTAGCAATTCCTGCATCTTTAGCAAGTAGATCAACAATTTGGTAAATTGCCGTACCCGTTAGTCTGTGACCGTAATTAGCAGGATCCAGAGAATGGAATAAAGGGCGATCGCTATTTTGTGTCTTAATCTGAGATAGCCAGTCTTGAATTGCGCTTAATGTTCCCAAACTAAGACTGATGAGACTCTTTTGAGAGCCGCGTCCCTTACCTAAAATTTGGAGCGATCGCCCTTCGCTATCAAAATCCCCGATATTTGCGCTCACAACTTCATTGCGACGCAAGGCATTATCCCAAAGCAGTCGCAAAATCGCAAAATCGCGTTTTCCTTTGATCGTAGTTCTATCTATTTTTAAAAGCATGGCGCGGATACCTTCGGGCTTAATCCCTGTCGTATCGCGGTAGGTTTGGACGGACTCAGTTTGGACATCATCGAGATTCCATTCGCATTTACCTAGCTTAGCGGCGAAATTTACCAAGGATTTTAGAGCCGATAGACGACGATTAATTGTGGATTCTTTTAAGCCTTGAGTAATGAGATCTGACTTGTAGCGCAGGGCGATCGCGATCGCCTCAAATCGATTTAACTGTAAAAATTGCGCTATGACTGATTCGGTGGGCTTTTGTCCGTAGGCAGCAAGAAAGAAGTAACGTAAATCCTTCTCATAGGCGCGTCTAGTGTTGAGACTACGTTTGTCAGATAGAAGAGAATTGAGAATGTCTGGTTGAAATTCGGTCAGAGCGTAGGGAATGGTGCTTATTTGCGTCTCATGGGTATCGAAATGAGTCCTATCTTGATTCTCATAATCCAATTTAGATACTATAGGCAATCTCACATGAGTCTTGCTAGTCTCGCCTATAGTCTTATTTTGCGTCTCAATATCTTGATTTAAGGCATATTTTTCTTGACTGAAGCGCAACTGTTCAGGGGCGATCGCTTCAGCGATCCCTGCTTTGGTTGCAGCCCGTTTGACAATGCCATAGATGGCTGTCCCCGTAAGCCTATGACCATACTTTGCGCGATCTAGGGATATAAATAGCGGTGCTTGAAGGGCGATAGTATCCTCCGCAATATGAATCAGATTGAGCCAGTTTTGTAATGCGTCGGCTGTGTCTAATGTGAGACTAATAATTTCCGATGGATTTTGTTGATTTTGGTGTTTGTAGCGACATTGAATTTGCAGCGATCGCTGATCGTAATTAAAATCGCGAATACTAACCGCCGCTACCTGCTGCCGCTTCAGCGAGCTCCCAATTAGTAAGCACAAGATCGCGTAGTCTCGCTGTCCTGCCATAGTGCAGCGATCGCAAGCTGCGAGAATACGCTCTGCTAGATCGGTCATTGAGATCGGTTATTTGCCATCATGATTTATTGCTAAACACCTTAAAAGCGATCGCCACTAAGATTGCGCCCGCTAAGAAAGGCATCCAGTTATAACGAATTTGATAGAGCAGGTTAGTGAACTACCAGACGCTGACCGCTTAGGCGGTACAGCACTGGCTTCCTGATTCAACGGGGATAGCGTCCAACAAAACCGAAGTTTTACCAGATCGACTTACATCCCCTCCACAGGCAGACTCGCTAGTTCCTAACGAGATAACTCGTACTGAGCCGAGTCGAAGTATCCGCAAGGCTTCATTTCTAATATTGATCGCTGCATTTACATCACGGTCATGGCGCGTACCACAATAATTACAAGTCCATGCCCTAACATCAAGAGTGAGATTATCAACTCGATTTAGGCATACATGACAAGTTTTAGAGCTAGGGAACCATCGATCTATCTCGATATATTGTCTTCCTTCACTTTCAGCCTTGTACTTGAGCATTGTGCAGAACATACCCCAGCCGACATCACTAATCGCTTTGGCTAGATTATGATTTTTGCCCATGCCCTTGATGTTGAGATTTTCCACTGCAATAACTTGGTTTTCGTTTACTATCTTGCGGGATAGTTTGTGCAGAAAATCTTCGCGACATCTGGCAATCTTGGAGTGAACTTTTGCCACTGCCAATCTTGCCTTTTTACGGTTTTGGCTACCTTTCTTTTTCTTGGATAGCTTTTGCTGTTTGCGCTTTAAGTTGCGCTGATGTTTGATAAAGAATCTAGGATTATCAAACTTAGAACCGTCACTGGTAATCGCAAAGTGAGTTAGCCCAACATCAATACCAATAGCTTTGTCCACTGGCACTAATTCAGGATTAGCTTTACCATCGTCAACCAAGACAGAGACAAAGTGTTTCCCGTCAGGATTACGAGATACAGTGACGGTTTTGACAGTCCCTTCAAAATCACGATGACGCTGACATTGGACTAATCCAATTTTAGGTAAATTAATCTTGTCACCGTCAAACTTGACGTTTTGGGGATAACTAATTGACTGCCTACCATGCTTTGACTTGAATTTAGGCAACATTGCCCGTTTATCAAAGAAGTTTTTGTAGGCAGTGGATAGATTCAATGCAACTACTTGCAAGCATTGAGAATATGGGTCTTTTAACCATTCATATTCTTTCTTGAGTGCGGGGAGCAAGCCTTGTATATACCCCCTAGTTAGTCCCTTACCAGTATTTTTATAAGTTTCTTGACACAAGTTTAAGGCATAGTTCCAGAACCATCTCGCACAGCCAAAAGACTTTGCGAGCAAGAAACCTTGCTCACTTGTGGGATAGATTCTGTATTTGTATGCTTTATACATTTATCAAGAATATTGAATACTGATAAGCTAACTATAGCATAGACAAATTCTATTGATTCGCTATCGCTCAATTTATTTTCTGGCTCACTTTCTCTTGCTGAGCCTGTCGAAGTATCCCGTCACTCATCCTTGTAAACGGATAGAGTGCGGGACTTCCCGTTCGCGTTAGTTAAAAAAGTAGCTAGCCTCTCGTGATACCCATGCGGCAACAACGATCGCACCAACAAACATCACAAAGTACATGACGTATTTAAGCATTGTTCTATTCCCTAAAGAATCCTTTTCAAAAATGAATTAACAACAAAGGCAAAACGAAAAGGCAATACAAATAAGCGTCCATATTCCGTACTGCTCATGAATACCAAAACTTAACCATTTGAGCGATTGCGATATAGCTGGAGCGCTAGCCAAAGGTGACCCCGTAAAAAACATCGTAATATTAAATACAAGGTGAGCAGCCAAAATCGCTAAAACTTTGCTTATTACGCTTTTGCTCATTTTTATTTTATCTGCAATTCATTAGCAATCATAGCAAAAAGCTTATGTCGCGCAATACTCCATACCAGCCTGTTTTACTTCGCTTATTACATAATGCGATCGCTTTATTAGTCTTTGCTGCCTTAATTACGGGATTTATGGTTTATGACCGATATGACAAGCGTTTTGGAACCCTTAACTTACCCATAATTCGCGATACCCAAGGTATTCACGGCATGATCGCCCTTATATTTCTGATCGGATTACCAATCTTTGCTTTGTATTGCTTTCATATTGGATCGCGACGCTTGGTACAGCCTCCCCTATCACATTTTCAAGAAGTTGGTAAACCGATTTGGTGGGTCGCCATCCAAAGGCTGGTTAATACGACAATCCTTTTATCGGGAACCCTTGCCGTAATCACAGGAAGGATGATGGATGAGGAATGGCTTCCCAATCAAGACTTTAACCATGCAGGATATATTGGGCATCTAATTTCATGGGTATTGATGATTCTCAGCATTGCTATGCATCTATTGATGAGTGCCAAGGTAGGTGGAATGCCGCTATTACTATCTATATACAGTTGGCGAATTCGTGCGGAAGATACCCCGATCCATTGGTTTAAAGGCTTTAAGATTAAGCCATCCAGCCCAATTCTTCTTATGATGGAAGTTCTGGTAATTGGGGGCATTGCGATCGCCTTTATATTGCCAGTCTTTTACTCTAAATAAAAGTTCGTTAATTAAGTCGCAAATCCCAAAACCTGAGTGTTGTCACACTTTCGTGAATTGGTATTACGTACAAAAAGCGGCTTTGTGTCTCAAATGGGGCTTAATAGTCTCTAAATGAGTCCCATAATGATTCTTACTTTCTAATATAGATACGTTCCTTTATCCCTCTATTTTTATGTAAACCCATGAAGAAAAAAGACTTAACTTTACGTAGCGACCATAGTTGGGAATCGCAAGAGGGGTACAAGATATTTGTAGCCGATCGCGGAGCAGTGCGGTTTGATTTCCCAAAGGATTGGATTGTTAAATTTAAAGAAAAGTCCGTTAGTTTTCACGATCTCGAACCCACCGACGACACAGGAGCCTTAGAAATGTCCTTTAATCGTCTTCCTCCCCATGATTGGAGCACATTTCCCCTCAAAAAGACCCTTCAGCAGATTCTCGATGATGACAAGCGCCAAATCACCTCCAAAGGCAAAGTGACGAGCGCTAACCGTGATGGCATGAGATTGGTTTGGTGCGATATCCAATATATAGACGCTACCGAAAAAAGACCCGCCACATCGCGTATTTTGGTAGGTATTGGTGGCAATGTCCAAGTTCTCTTCACGTTTGATTATTGGACAGAGGGAGAAGCGCAAATGCGCGAAGTTTGGGAGGCAATGTTGCGATCGCTCCGTCTCGGTTTATTCATCCCCGATCCCACAAGAGGACATATCGTCAATCCCAATCTTAACTAAGGGAATTGCTATTAATTAAAGTACCTGTGGCTTCGACTCCGCTCAGCCAACGTTAGCTGAGCGGAGTCGAAGCTAGATAACTTTGGTGGGACATTTTTTATCCGCAAGAGCCTAA
>NZ_LIRE01000245.1 GCF_001402795.1 Pseudanabaena sp. 'Roaring Creek' | reverse complement strand
GGGTGGGGGTAGCCCTAGCCTTAGTGGGGGACGGAATTACACTCCTAGCGATTTGCTGCCACCAGCGAACCCCCAATCGCCGCCTTTGACTTCGCCGCCACAGTCGCCCGTACAGACCCCGCCAAGTACACCACCACTCCAAAAGCCTACGCCACCATTAGAAAAGCCTAAAGCTCCATTAGATCCGTTGAAGCCTTATGAGCCTAACCCAAACGACCTAACAGGTCAGTTAGCCTCTATTGGTTCGATTCTTGGTGTAATGAACAACAATGTTACAGACATTAAAAACAACACTACGCCAGAGAATCAGCAAGCCAATGCAAAAACAGGTGCTTGTAATGCTCTGAATTCTCCGAGCTGCACTAAGCAAATGGAAGACAATATCAAGAATCCATTAAATCAAAATATTGATGCTGCAAGAAATACGCTAGCAGCTAATCAGTTTGGTCAAGATTTGGCTTTCAAGGGACTATTTGATAACTTTACCAAGCTGTTCTCTTTCTTGGATAACCAGTATGTCGATCGCGCTTTAGGCGTAGTTAATGCGGGTTTAAATCTTCATAATGCACTAATGCTTAGCAATGCCCTAGGGAAAACCGCAGCAGGAATTATCGATAATGTTATAAACCTAAACCCATCATGGAGGTTTGTAGATAGCAAAGGTCAACAAACCACAGCATCTAGAGCATTTGGACAAAATATCGAAGCATTTTTTATTAACATCATCGGGCTTGAAAACTATACAAATCTTCAAGACTTTCTCGCAGTTGAGAACAGGATTATACGCTCAAGCACTAATCTTTTAAATAGAACTGAAAGTCTATTTGCGAAGTCCGCGAAAGTAGGTCAAAGGCTTGGTGGAAGTCTAGGTGATCTATGCAATGCGATGCTTGTTAATGGCGTGATTTCGCCGTCAAGCTACCCCAAGAAAGCCGCTTCAAAAGCCGCTAATGATGCACTAGACAGCGATACCGCTAGCGATATTTCTAGCGCCGCGAGTGGTGTAAGTTCCACTCTCAAAAATTTGAAAACGATTACGGGTGAAGTCCTCACAGTTACCCGTAATGCTCAAAAAATATCTACTGAATTTACCAAGCTAACCGCTCTATTTAATGCAGATAGCAAGGTTCGGAAAGATTTGAGAATTCAAATAGCCACCAAGGCTAAAAAGCGCTCTATATATACCATTGTTGATATCAAACAAATAAAAATCAATGCCGATAAACGACCCAACTCCAAGCCCCTCAGATGATGTAACCCTGATTCCACCTGATGAATCAGTCGATCTGCCTAATCCTACAGATGATATTGACGCTGATGATACGGCTGTAATTAATGCGCAGGCTGCTATTGAAAAAGACACGATCGACTGGTCGGAAGGGTTTCGTAAGTTCCAGAATTATGAAGTTGCTGCTTATTTTGAGAAGGTTAGTGATGATAGCTTACCAATGCAATCTCAAAAGGATTACTGGATGAAGCTGTGTATCATCACTGAAGATGATGGGCTGCTTAAAGCGATTGGTAAATATCAGCTTTTCGATAGGGTTAGAGGTGCGGACTTTAGCAAGCTCAATGAGGTGTACTTGCTGCCACCTTCAGAAGCTGCGAATATCGATCTAAGAGGGACTCCCAAATTGAAGCTCTATTTTGTCGAAACTAACTACCTAACAGATTCCAATAGAGATATTGCTGATGGGCAAATCGCTGGAATAAGGTTAGTAGAATTCAGTGCAGAAACAATCAAAAAGACTGACGCTATTGCTCTCGGAGAAAAGGTTAGAGATGCTTTTAAGGGTTTTATATGGCAGAAAGGGAAAAGCAATTTATCTTACTCAGACCCCAAAAAAGGGTACAACCTCCAAATCCTCTGTGATACTAAAGAAGGTGGAATAGAAGTACTAACCAAGGTTTTATCTTTACGAGAGCATGAGGTAGAGAATAAGAGGATTAATTTTTCTGGTAATGATTCACCAGAAGAGGCTTACCCAGAAACTCTGGAAGAAATTAAACGGCTTGAGAAAACTGTAAAAAAGAGGGTTAAACGCCCTATTTGTACGGTGAAGCTTAGAGCCGCTTTCTTGTATGTCGATGGGCTTATTAAGCCAGAGGTTCTTTATGATAATTCGGGGTATTATCCATCGCCTTATGTCACCGATGAAGTCTGACAAAAAATGACCGAACCCTATAAGGTTCGCTGGCAAAATCACGATTTTTTGCATGGTAGAAATATTTTGTCGAGTTTTTTATTTAAAAATTTATGGGCAGAATCAGATCGGTCGCTATCCTGACCAAAGAACTGGAATACGCTACAAACCGCCAGACCTATTACAGCACTCCGCGCCCTGGCAAAACAACTGTAGACAAAAATCCAAAAGATATCTACATCTATACCTGTGCTAGCTATAAAGTCGGCAATGCTAATGCCGTACTCAAAATCCAAGCATCTGTGAGCGGGGTTGAGAAGTTTGGCATGGCGGATCTAAATCTCAAGGATTCAAAAGACGCATCTGCTGCTACAGCTGCCAGACCTCCACGCGGATTTAGACCTGCAAAGGTTCGCGGTATTATTGGCGCGGACACTCCAACCGCAAGCGAATCTAAGGTATCTAAGCGCCGTGTTATCAAGTACAACGCGGATAGTTCTGGTGACGCTCGGTCTACCTACACCGCTCCAATTAGCGGCGAGTCTGATGCAGCGCAGCGCACTAGCTTCAACGCGATCGTAGAAGCGAAAGCAGCTGAGTTTAAAACAGATGGCTATGGTCGTCTCTATTTCATTCCCGAATATTTGCCTACCTCTGGTTAAAGAATCTATGGAATCTCCTATCGTTTTGCCTTTAGAGTTGTTCCCTGAAATGTCGCTGTCGGATATTCAGTCGGAATTGGCGGCTATGCACTCTCGCAGTCTAGCCCTTGACAAGGCAATGCGAGGGGAGATTCCTATAGATGATTATCTAGACTTGATTGAATTCCAAGGATATGACATGGATTATCTTGTAGAGCAGTGTTGTGAGCTACCCGAATTTTGCTGATGGTTCTAAATGGCATCTAGTTTTTGACAACCTCATACAGGCTGTCTATACCAGTCGGAATCCTGATGCTTATATCCCTATACCGCCAATATCTTTAAGCTTTTCTTTGGCTTATCGGTATCTACGAATCGCAGCGAATAACCAGAATGCTAGAGCTTCGTGGAAGTGGGGTGGGAATGCGGATCTATTGGTGGATGATGTCTCTCAGGTGGAGGTGATACGCCGATCGCTTCGGTGCAATCAGGCGATCATCATTCCAGTACCCGATTATCTGGAGAGGTACAGAATAAAAGTATCTGTGCCCTATTGGTTCGATGAGGTGTCCTTGCAAATTGATGGATACATAGATACATAGGAGGCTGATATGGAACCCGCATCGTTGGCCATCATTGGCGGGGTTGGGTGGATAGGAGTTCTCGCGAGAAATTATTACACCGAAATGGCGACGATCGCCATTGAAAGATCTAAGCGCGAACAGCAAAACGAGCAGGAACGTATTAAGCGAGAGCGTGAGCAATTTGATATTGTTTTCCAGAATTTATTGACCCGCGTCAACGAGGAGCGGGATGTTATCCAAGCATTGATTATGGAGCTAAAGCAAGTCATCTATAAAAGCGCTGAGGTCGATAAGGAGGTTTTGATTGAGCTTAATCAAATTCGCCGCGAACGCGCCGCATATTTGCCCACTAATCAATGGGATGGCAGTGAGAGGCGATCTGCCCTATAGTTGATAGTTGTACGATATCTAAAAGGTGATTTTCATGGTTGCAAAACAGGTGTCTCAGATAGTTTTAGGAATTTTCCCAGTAGCTTACTCTGTCTTGTTCGGTCATGAGAACGACTTGAATAAGGTTGCCGATCTATTTCAAGGTATTGCCGATCAGCTTAGAGCTGTGGCTTCAGAGCCTCAACCTTTGTCTTAAGTAGCTAGGTCATAAACAGCAAAGGCGATCGCTAATAGCGATCGCCTTTATAATTTCTGGATGGAAAACCTTAGAGAGATGCCTTATCTAACCATTCCTCAATTGCACACCGCAATCTATGCTTTGTGTGACCTTTATTATAGGAATTCAGACAACAACTCCTACTGCTTGGAAGTAGCTACGATTTTAGCTTTCACCGATAACTTAAGGGAGTATCTTGAGTATTGCAAAGAATTATTTGAGCAAAGGCGATCGCTAATTTAGCGATCGCCTTTATTGTTGGTGCCTAACGCGCTATCTCGCCAGATTGCGGCGGTGCTTTTTCCCAATACTCTTGACCCTCTTTGGCTGTGTGGCAGCCTTTGCCAAAAGCTTCGGAATTTAAACCCAGGAATACGCATTTATTTAAATCACAGGCAACGGCTCCAGCTACATGCATGTCATACAAAAGATTAAATCTATGCCCCCTACTATTCATCCACCCCTTAATTGAGTCGCTCATAGTTTGCACTGATAGTGCCATCCCCGGTCCTGTGCTTACATAGGTATTGATGTTTTCGGCTAAATAATCTTTGTCACTAAACCCGTAATCTATTTTCATTGTGTCAGCACAAGTCTTAGTTTTAGGATTCATGTGATCGTAGTAGCCATACTGATTCATGTCTTTTGCCCTTGCGAGAGCAAGATTGTAGGCTTTCGTACTGTAGTTGATTGGAGGTTTTCCATAGGCTTTTCTAAGATCGTTAATCTCTTGAATGGCTTTTTTCGATTCATCTTCAGAACTAAATATCACTACTCCTGAAGCTTCAGGCATATAGTTTAAAGACTTCTTCCGATCTGATTCTTGGCTGTTTAGTACTGCCGCTGCAATTAATGACCCCACAAGAATTACTAAACCTATATTCTCTTTACGGAATCCCATAATTAAATGCCTCCATTAATTAAAACTAATCTACTCGTGGCGATTGGTGGCGTTATCCGATCTGGCTTTGCCATGATGCGATCAAAGGCTTGCTTGTGGTGGCGATCGCTTATCCACTTGTGGTAAGTCTGGGAATGCACGATCATGCTATGTCCCATTTGCTGAGCCGCTAACTCCAAAGGTAATCCAAACTCCATAGACCTGATCGCCCAAGCATGGCGCAAATCATAGGGCGTAAATGGTATTTGATATCTCTGGAATTGCTTACAGGCTTGCTTACCAGTATCTTTTGATTTAGGTAATTGAACACTCTTCAAATTAAATTCCTCAACCCATTCTGGGTAGATCGGATAGATGCTCCGCTCTTGGAATTTATGCTTTGGGTCACTACTTGTTGATATTGATTTTTTGCGAACCATTAAAACTGGCATTTTCTCAAATTCCAAAAGAGGTAGTTCTTCAGGTCTAATGCCATAGGTCGCCATAATGCCAAACGACCAGCCCCAAAAAGTGTCCTTAATTTTAAAAAACCAATCTTGAATCGTGGCATCGGTGGGAATGTCACGGGGTTGGACTGTTGTTGGGGAATAGCTACCTTTATAAGGCTTTAAGTCTATTTGGATTCCTGTAAATTTAAAAAAAGCGGTAATCGCCATGCAAGCCCTGCTTCTCTTTCTGGTATTTGGGGCGATCTCCTTTACCGATGCGATCCCGTCATCAGGGTTTAAATTTTCCAGAATTTTTAAAAAATCAAAATAGTCTTTCTGCCAAGTCGTCTCGCTGATTCCCTGAGAAAATTTATGGCTTTTAAATTTTTCAAGCCATTGGTTAAGGTCTAAACTGACCTCATCCTGCTTTAAGTAAGGCTGCCAATCAAATAAACCTTGATCGAGCAATGCCGTTATTTTCCTAGCTTCGGACTCTGCAAAAGATATGCCCGCATGAGTCGAATTGACCCCTAAAAATATCCTTTGCCTGTGCCAATCTTGTCGCGCCGCCGTCGGCTTTGGTGGCAAGGTTGCTCTAAGGAGTAAGCGATCGCCTCTTTGCTCAATGGAGCATCTAGACTTGTCGGCTCGTAGCCTAGAGTTAGCCTGTGCTAATCTATCCATATATTCTGTTTCAAGCTAAAAGATTTAAACCGCCTCAATGGGGCGGTTTTTTGCATTATAGCAGTGACCTAAAAGGTGACCATTGTTTGACAAAAAAAGAGGTGTTTTATGTAATTTCTAAGCTTTTTCTTACATAACTAAAACGGCGGCAATTTCAGGGTTTAGCTTGAAATTGCCGCCGTTTTAGTGACGGGACTGATCGGGATCGAACCGATGACCTAGCGCTTAGGAGGCGGTAAATCTGATTTTGTTAAAGCTTTCTATACGCTACTTTTAAAAAGCATAAAAAAACATGGTGACCGAAATAGTGACCATGTTTAAGAATTGAATTAATCAAATTTAGTTAATTTTTGGTATTCCGTTTTTCGGGTGGCGTATCCCAGTAAGCCTGAATTGCTTCGATATTCCAGAAAAGCTTCGCTGTCCTACTACCTTTTTTACGCCGATCTTGGTAGTGGACACCGTGCTTAAATTCTTTGAGATATTTCCTTAGACTTTCGCGGGAAATACCTAGAATTTGCAATGCTTCACCTGTTGAAAGGTACTTTTTTTCAGGCATAGGCTTTAGTTGGTGAATCCGCTTGCACATCTGTCTTCTAGGTCATCGTCTTCGTTTGCGATCTGTTCGCACACACCCCAATCGGGACAGTCATCGGGATAGTAATAAAATTCGCCTTCTTTCGAGCATGGCTTACCGTTAATAGGGCATAAAGCACCGTGATGTGGGGGAGAAAAATCACCCTTTGGTATGTCAAGGATGATTTTGACTTCGCCCTTCATTTCGCGCTCGACATCTTGGGCTATGCGCTGCCACTTTTCGCCTAGGGTTTGCTCAAATTCATCCTCGGTCATGAGGTTGGGCTTTTGCCATGCGTCCTCGATCTCTTTGACAACTGAGGGCATCTGCTCACGGTAGCGATCGCAAAAGCCATTTACAAATTGTTTGCAAAAAGTTTGGGTTGTTTCGGGGAGGTCTAGGCAGATGACTGCGGCTTGAACGACAGCGGCTAACATATAGCCCCCGTCGGGCGGCATGGCAAATTGCATCGTGTCGATCGCTGCAAGTTCTTTTGCCTGCTGTTGAAAAATTTCTGGGGTGATCATGCTGAGGTATCCTCATCAGTGAGGGTAGGTCGGACTACGGAGAGGCTAGGAGCGTTTTGAAAGACGGTGTTGCACTGGTTTAGCAGTGCGGTTGCGAGGGATATTTTTTGAGCCAATGGCAAGCGTTCCAGATAGGCTTCGACCTCTAGTGGCATTGGGTGAGTTCTGGAGGAGTAATACTTTCCGATGGGGTGGGCGATTGGTTGTTGTTTCATTTTTTTGCTTTGAATTGGTTAGGCGTTTTATTGAAATAACTCGGTCTGCGGGCTTGTCTTTTTGGCGATGTGTAGATCGACTAGGCGCTCTGCGAAGCGGCATCGATCGAGGATGCCTGTGTCACGGGTGCGAAAGTACTCTTTTTGGAGCTTCCTCATTTCCGCGACGGTTTCCAGAAATTGCTCGTTGGTCATAGTTTTTTGGGGTAATAAAAAAACGCCTCAAATAGATGAGGCGTTGTCTCTTGGTTGATGGTTAATTTTGGGTAATGGTTACTCTTGATCGGTTTGCTGTTGGTTTAGCAGGATGTCGAGTATCCTTCGGTTTTCGACTTGCAAGCCGCGTATTTCGGCTTGCATTTCGGCTGTCCTAGCAAGGATTGCTTGACGCTCTTCGCGGTCTTCGGCGGCTAGTTGGCATAGAGATTGAATAACTCTAGCGTTGGAGTCTGCGATCGCTCTGGTTTCGCGGATGTCTGCGGACAGGGTTACTGTCTGACCAGTTAGCCTTTCGATGGCTTCGATGTTTGCTGTGACAATTTGACTTGTTTCCGCAAACCAGCGATCGTGATCGGCAAATTTGCTGTCGATCTGTTCTGGGGTCATAGGCACACCTCATCTATTTACTTGTCATGGTACAGCGAAAATTTAGATGTCAAGTCGCATGAAAATCAGGCTACTTACGGGGTAAGGAGTCTCTAGCTTGGGGAACGTGCGAAAATGAATTTAACTTTTTGTCAAGGACGGCGCTCAATCTTGCGGTTCGAGTGCTGTCTTTGTTTCTTGACTCAATGCTACATCAAAGTAGAAAACGATGTCAAGTGACGACTATTCATCTTTAGTGTAGGATTATATGGAAACTAAAATTTCACCATTAGCAATGCTTAGAAGACTCAGAGGCGATGTAACTCAGGATGAAATAGCTAATGCCCTTGGCGTGGACAGAAATACCGTTTCACGCTGGGAACTAGGCAAGGCAAAGCCTAAGCTTGAGGTATGGCAAGTTAAAAAACTATGTGAATTGCTGGACGTTACGCTTGATGATCTACCAGACAGCTTTGCTCCCCAGCCAGTTCATTTGTCTTTTGATAAACCTACAAGCAAGGGCTAAGAAGTGGAAATGAAAATTTCACCATTAGCAATGCTTAGGAAAATCAGAGGAGGCGTAACTCAAGCTCAATTAGCTGAAGCCTTAGGGGTTGAAAGAAATACCGTTGTTCGATGGGAGAACGGTAGATCTATACCTAAACTAGAGCCTTGTCAAACTAAAAAACTATGCAAACTATTAGGCATAAGTATTGATGAGTTACCTGATAGCTTTGCTCCTCAGTCAGTTTATATCTCTCTCGATCAACCAATGGTTAAGGACTAAAAAATGGATAAACCTTATTCAGCTTTAAGTATGCTTAGAAGATTTAAAGACTTGACACAAGAACAACTTGCTATACAGATAGGTGTGTCCCCTCGCACAATTAGCAGGTGGGAAACAGGCAAAGAACAACCAAAATTGTCCCCAGAACAATTTAAAAAACTGGGCAAGGTTTTGGGAGTTTCTTTAGAAGAAATGCCAGAGCATTTCTATCCACAACCACATGAAACACATCAGGAACTTCGATCATTAATAATTACGAGGGTAGTAAATGGCGAACACTAACGTATCTCCATTGAAGGTACTCATGGCGCAAACATCCGAATCACCTCTGGTTCGACTTATGGGTAAGCGAGGACTTACTCAAGCGCAAATTGCATCTGATTTTGGAGTAAGTCGTCAGACGGTTAGTAACTGGATAAACGGCAAAACTACTCCATGTCTTAGCCTTAAGGATTGGCATAAATTAGCTAATCTTCTTGGAACAACTATCGACAAGCTACCTATCAATTTCGCATCTGATGAATAATTAAGGCATAGGCAACGAGTAACTACAGACCCTAGTGGGAACGTGCGGAATGTAGTAAATCCAAACCTACAGACATGACAACAGCAGCACATTACCGATTAACGAGTGATGAGTTTTTAGCCATCAACTCAAAGCTTTCTGATGCCCAATTACGGGTTTATCTTTACTACAAAACACTCGACCCGTTTGGCGATCGCAAAGTCGAGGTATGCACCAAGGCGATCGCCGACATTTTGGACATAAAACAAAGAACTGTCCAACGAGCTTTAAATAAACTTTGCGATTTAGGTTTATTAATTTGGGAGAAAGCCAAGTCATTTGTGAGGCGATCCTCTGATCGTCTAGGCGATCCTCTGATCGTCCAAGCGATCGTAGGATCGCCCAAGCGATCAGAGGATCGCGAACGACAGCTGGAACTCAATCTAGAAGCGGATTCTGGAAGCTCTCAATCTTCTTCAGTCTTATTCAATCTAGATCATGATCTTGAGAATGAAAATTTTGACAGCATCGAGGACAATAACGAAATTTCTGTAGAAGAGGCGATCGCAGAAATTAGAAAAGCAATACCTAACTATGAGTCACTAGATGAAAATGACGATCTAGTAGATGAAGATTTGCTTTTAAACAACGAAGATGAGGAACCGCAAGAGGTTGAGCAAATTCTGGAACTAAAGCCAGATTTGCGATTAAGCACTTTTGGTGATTCACCCCAGGAACAAATTGATACTGATGCTAAGGCGATCGGGACTGATGAGGGCAAACCTTCCCGCGCTGCCGTCGAGCAGTTCATTATAAAAAGTTTGAACAAGTCTTTCCCCAGCGCGGCGCGACGCGCCGCCTATTTCTCCAAGTTTGACTCTAAGAGTTGGAAGAAATGGGAGGCCCAATACAAAGCCTCACTTATCCCACAAGCCCCGTATAAGCCCTATCTTCCAGAAAAAGTAGAGGTCGCTCCTCCTGATTCACCGATCGCTAAAATTGCGATCGCCCAAATCAAAGCCACGCTGGGTATCAAGTCATGAAAGATTTTCAGAATTTTTATCAACAGCATTACCCGCCTGAAATTAAGCCACTTTTTGAAGCATACCTAGTTTCGATGGATTGTCATGGACTGATGCCAGAAATTCAAAAGCTCGGTATCGCCGCCGCGTTTCTAGCTGGTTATCAGGCAGGTATTCAAGCAAAATCGGGAATCAAGTCATGAATCAACCAAAATTTGAGATAGGCGATCGCGTTACCTACGCATCGCCCGAATTGCCATACCAAAAACAGCGCGGCATCGGTCAGGTGGTCTGGGAAATGGCAACCCATTACTACATTAAGTGGGAAAACTTTCCAGAAATGGATTGCCCACACCTCAAAGAGTTTGAGGATTCATCCAGTCTGCTCGTTAAAGTTTCTAGCTCGAGTGAACCTAAAACACCACAACCCAGTAAAACCGATAGTCTTCCAGAAATTTCTAAACAAAATTTTGCTGTTGGCGATCGCGTCTATCAAGCCAACCCAGATCATGCAGGCACTATTACAAAAATTAGTAGAGGCAAGGCAAGCGTTAGAACCGACCTTGGGCTTGATGTAACAATAGCGCTTGATAAACTCAACCACTGCGATCCTTCGTACCAACCGACAAAGCGATCGTCTGACGAAGAGATCGAGCGGAAGCAAGAAGAGGCGATCGCCAAGGCTAGGGAGGATTATTTGAAATCACTTCCAGAAAGCACGCAACCAAAAGCCAAGAAGAAGCGGGCAAAGCCTAAGCCATCTTTGCCCATGGGAATCAGGGTTGGGGACAACGTTCGTAATCTTGACAATGGGGTCGTGGGAACCGTGACCCATCTATGCGATCGCTGCATCAACATTCAAAACGCGAAGCAATGCGAAAGCCATAATTTAGAGATGGGCACTCCGCGACTAGAAATTCTGGAAAAGCCTTGTGAGGCGGTTGTTTTTGCCATTGGCGATCGTGTGACCTATGCCAGCGAGATAGATAGCTGTGGTAGGTATGGCATGGGAGCAACCGTATTAGAAAAAAGATTTGATAAAGCCAAGGGAATCACTTGGATGAAAATCAAATTCGATGACGGCTACATATGGAATCATGCCGTAGAAGGTTCGGGGACTTTTAAATTTCTGGAAAACCCTAATAAACTCGATAGTCTTCCAGAAATAACGCCCGATCTCCACGGCTATTTTGAACATTATCAGCCAGTAATAAAGGGAGCAAAATCCTACTGGTATAGGCGCTATGTTTATGTAGATATTTCTGGAAAACTCGTACACCATCACGTTCCTAACAAAATGGTTGAGTCTATAGAAACCCTGTGGCGATCGGGGGCAACTGCTAAGGAGATATGTTTAGCCCTAGGCAAAAATCTTAGACATTGACTCTTTGAGCTTCACAGGATTCTTGCCGATGTACTTCTGAAGCACAGAGATCGACTTATGCCCAGTGACCTGTTGCAGTTGGTGTATGTCCATTCCCGACTCATACAGCTTCGTGATGAACGATCGCCGCAAACTATGCCCAGAAATACCACGATGGGATAACCCCGCGCGGTCAACGGCGGCGCGTAACCACTTATCGGCAGCGCTCCAAGTGATCGCGCAGCCGTCCTTGATGCTGCTTGGAAAAAGCCAGATAGTATCTGGGTCGCGAGGCTTGTATAAAGTCAATGCCTCGCCAAAGCGCTCGAAAACCATCACCTGACGAGTAGAGCGATCGCCGTTGGGTGATGCCTTGCGAATATTCGCAGGAAAAGTTATTTCGTCAAGTGGTACGCAAGCTGGTCCATAGACATCGCTGATTTTTAATTTAGCGATCGCGCCAAAACGTTCCCCCGAATATCTGGCAATGACGAAAAATAATTTATGCTCGCGATTTTTGAGATGCTTAAAAATTCTGTCGAGCTCGGCATCATTCAAAATTTCCGCTTGACCGAATCGATTATTTTTCCCCATTACAACTTCTCGCTTTAATTTCAAAGAGATAGATAAGTGAGAAGATGCAAAAAGCACTCACTCCTATTTATACCCCGAAAAGCTTGTGATAGCTAAATCACAGAGCAATTTTAATATTCTCATTTCTATGTAGAAGTGAGATAGTAACCGCCAAATTGCAAATAATTTTGAGGGCAGATTTAATGCTGTTATCAATTCGACTTGAAAATCAAATGACAGCTTTCAACCCATCAACGGATCTGCCTACAGGCGATCGTGCTTGCACCACAATCGAGCAGCTAAACGCATGGACAGCGTTAATTTTATTGGCAAACAACCCTACAAAGAAATTTGTCCGCACCGCTGGATCCCCATCGGAGAATAGAGCGCAGTTTAATAGTGGCGTAGACGCGGATAATACGCAGCGCATGCAAACTCTATGCGTATTTGAAGAAGACTTATCTTTGCTTGGCTCTTCCCTGCCCGATTGGAAAAAAGTTAAAGAAATGGATTCGGCTCCAATCCCCGCCTCGCTGAAGTAGAAATTGCAGATTAGGAAGTGAAAAGGGATGGGAATAGGTTTTGAGTCGGGCATCAGCCAAAGCGTAGGCTCATCCGTGGGCGGATTGCAGGGGGGGGCGCGATTCCTCACGCCACCATCGGGGATTCCAATCCCACCAGAGCCACTCCCCCCAGTCCCCGCTGGTATCGCAGCTGGGGCTTTAAGTCTGCTAGCTCCCGTCGCGGCGTTTTTTGGCGCTTTCTTCCTGTTTCCGGGAGCCGCTGGAGATCCAAATGAGGCGAAAAATTTAAGGCAGCCTGTATACAATCCGAATACTGGGAATAAGTCCATAGGGGTGTCGTATACCGTAGGACTGTACGTTCAGGATTTTGTGAACGGGTGTGATGACGGATTATACGAATTATTTTACGATTACGGACTTGCGTACGATTCTCTCCCTTCGGTATCTTTTGAACTGGTAAGCTCTTATCCATCCTGTGGGGGTACGTCTGGCAGTATCAGAAAATTCATCGCGAATGGCGAGGATACTGGCTTTAGACCGCAAGGGATCGAGATGAGCCTTATTCCAATAGGTTTCAAAAAAGGAGGCGATCGCCCATCGGTTTTCTATGGTTGGAGAAAAATAGGGAGTGGCGGAGCCACTCCTCCTACACCTATTGCTCCGCCGATTGAGACCGTGCCAAGCGGATATACAGGGACGGGAGGCGTAACACCAGAAGAGAAGGCTAAAAAAATATTGCCAGCTAAGATAGCCTCTACCCTTGGAACATCGGGGGTGAAGTCTTTTGGGGCTGTGGGTGGGGGTAGCCC
>NZ_LIRE01000714.1 GCF_001402795.1 Pseudanabaena sp. 'Roaring Creek' | reverse complement strand
CTTTGTGAGATAGCTCGATTTGTCCGTGACGGTGTGAGGCGATCGCCACTAACTCAAGGGCTTTAAGGCAAACAATCACATCATCTTTAAATTGATTGAAAGCGTTGATATGAGTGGTTTGGGCTTGCTTTAAGGCGATTGCGTGTTGAGCTTCTAATTGCTTGACTTGTGCCTCCAATGCTCTGATTTGTTCACGGTATTCAGTATTTGATGCGATAAGTTGAGCCTCGCGTTCTTCAGGGGTGGGATGGGTGTCTGGGGGGGCGTTATCTTGCATGGGTTACACCTCGGACATTAGCTGTAGGGCTAGGTTTTCGATGAGTTGGAGTTGATCGCGCTTGCTAATGGCTTTTAGCCATTGGGTAGTCGTTGCAGAGAGAGGCAAGACGGGGAAACCGTGAGTCTTTTCGACAATATCGTCAGCGGTTTCCAGTAGGAGCATTGCTTTTGCGATCGCTGGTAATTCGCAGATCTCATCGGCTATGTCTCTGGGGAGTACGACCGATAGGCGTTTTACGGTTTCGGGGGAGGATACGGGGGCGGAGTGCATAGTGTTTGTAGATAAAAAAGGTTATTTCAGTCGGGCTTGGCTTAGCTTGCATAGTCTTGGTAGAGATAGGCGAGCCGTTCTGTAATCCATCGGGTCAGGTTGATGAGTTCGTCGATTTTTGCTGTTAACACCCATTGCTCAAAGTCTGCTGACATTTCGCCATAGGTATAAAACTCTGTGTCCTCGGTAAACTTCATCTGCTCAAAAATGACATCATCTAAAAGCCCTGATAGCCTCCAGTTCAGCCTCGCCAATTGCATATAGTCGAGGTTGGCAATCTCGGTCTCGAATCGCCCTAGGGTGGGGAGGTAGTAGTTTGCGGGGTTTGGGAATGACATGGGTTTAGTTGGTAATGGGTAATGGGTAATGGGTTAGAGGTCAATCGCTACTTCTTCTTGGAGAAAGTCGTGGAAATTTGGTTGCTTTTTCGTAGGTCTATAGCTTTCAAAAGGTCATCAGAAGACATTGATAGTCTTTCGGCGCATTCCTTAAGAGTGTTTGCACTCATAGATCGCCCTTTCATCCACTTAGACCAGCTACTAAGAGGCTTTTGGGTAAGCCTTGCTACTGTTGCAAGGCTTAAAAATAGAAACTCTTCAATTGTCATAACACAATTAATTGCTGATCAACAATTCTAATCTTATATCAAAGAGGTTGCTAAAAAGCAAGTAGTTGTTGTTAAAAAAGTGATAAAAGTAATGTATACGAATTGCTATTTGGCAACCGAGATGACAACACTAACTCTATGTCCGCCGTATGAAGCGCTTGACCTGTGTATCAAGCTTTTAGACCTAGAAGTAAAAAGCATTGCAACTAAAGCAGGGGTCAGCGAATCACAGATAAGCCGATACCGTAAGGGGAAAGCTGACATGGGCACAGAAAGTTTTAGGAAATTAATACAAGCATTACCAGAAAAAGCTAAAAACGTTATGGTTAAATGCTTAGTTAGCGAGGAGATGACTAAGGAAGAAGTCTTTTTATCATTAACAAAGTGATTGTTTAAAGGCGATCGCTAAATCATTTGAATACTAGAGAGGTTAGCTATGGGATGGATACCAAGGGGTATTAGTTGGCTTAGAACATTTGTTTTAGTTGGTATCTTCTTAGCAACGGCTGGGAGTTTAAGAATTTTTGGAACCTATGGGGCTGTTTTTACTTACGCATCTAGCCACTTAGGTTTTTTTATTGTGATGGTGCTGATCGGGTTACTTTTGCCATTCATAGGCTATGCCTATATACACTGTTGGTTATTAGGCAATAAACCTGAAGGATGGGCTAAAAATATTCCTAGCCCTGCAAGCATTAAGGAATCACTTTTATCATTTGTAGTACTAATTTTTGGTATTGCCTCAACTTTATTAATTGTCATAATCCCCTTCACCACTGGGTACATGACTAATTTAGAGATCGAAAGACTTTCGTCAATAGCATTAATTACTTGGCTAGTGATAACGATTTATATGTTTCATGGATACGATTTAATCACTAGACCTCATCAAAAAAAATCTGTTGATAAATCCAAATCTGACTCAGCAAATAACAAAGGCAATTCTGTAGATCGTGACTTGGTTAATCTCAAAAATAGGACTGGTATTAATTTCAAAGAGCCACCTAAGAAATAAATTTTGCTACCCTCATCAATTACGAAACCAAGAGAGGCGATCGCTAATTTAGCGATCGCCTCTCTTCTTGTTTGGGCTAAGTTGCCAACTGCAAAAGCTCACTAAATCTCTGCTTACCTTCGGCAAAGTTTCGCCCCCTGCAACCAAGGATATTTTCAATGATCCATGTTTGAGGCTTACCAGCTTCCACCATTGACTTACACTTCCGAGCTAGCTCAAAATCTGGACTTTCGTAAGTGTAAGTGCAAGTGCGTAAGTCGGTAAGTCCTTGCTGTGAGCCAACTAACGGACTTACAAGGGTGTAAGTGTTAGTGTTAGTGGAAGTCGCTGTAAGTAGCGCTTGGTAGTCGGGCGGAAGTGGAAAACGTTGCAAGTCTACCCGATCAATTTCGGGCAAAGCACAGGGGAAATCATCAAGCATCGCTGCATATTTTGCGGCGCGAAGCGCCGCCTTAATTGACTCATCACCCAAAGATTTTGCGCGAGCAGTGGCAAACTTGCCGAGGGAAACAATAGCAAAGCACTCGCGGATCGAGCCTTGCCCTTCAATGCCCAAGGACTTAACCTCAGAGCCGATGCTGAGAATTATTAACTTAATCCCAATCTTTCGTGCTTCGCGCACCAACAGCAAGATCGCCTCAGTGAAGGACTTGCCCAAAGCTGCGGCAATTGCGGGGAACTCATCAATGATTACTAGCAAAGGCACAAAGTTTTTTTGTCCCCTTGCCCTTGCCTCATAACGAGTGTTCATCAATTCAACTAAGCGGTTAACTTCTTCACCGATTTCTTGATATTTGCGACCTGCGCCGATTACCTTCATTCCTTGCCAATCATCGGGGGCAGCATGAGGATCGAGGACAATTGCCGACGCGGAGGACTGCGAGACTAGGTACTTAACCAAGGTGGACTTGCCCGCGCCTGTCTCGCCCAATATCAGCATATGAGGCTTAGCTAATGCTGCCCTGATATCGGAAAACTCAGGACTAGCGATCGCCGCAGTTTCGGGAACAGCCATAGCCGAATTAATAAACGCCTCAAACCAATCATCATTTTGCGCTGCAATCCAATCAGCCACAGCATCAGGCAGATAGCCCGATTGATTCGTAAGCGACTTAATCACCTCACCTATTAAAATCGCCAAGCGAGTATTCTCACTTGGCGACAGGGAGGCTAAAAACTCCCGTTTACTCATGGGTTGCTCCAATTCCAGAAAGTATCATGAATCGTTACCGCAATATAAATCGCGATCGCCCAATTAGTTAGCCCAAAAGGTTGCCTACAATCCTTAATCCTAAGAGCAATCCACAGCCCTAGAGAACCACCCCAGCCTAGCCACTGCACAGCATTAAGGGGAAAGATAAACCGCAAAAGAGCAAAGGCGATCGCTAATCCAAAAATTCGGAACAAAGCGCCATATATGGCATCGTCCCAGTAACCCTTAAACCCATAGTCTTTAGGTTTTGATTGGGTTGTGTCTTTATCCTTTGCCTTTGGAGCATCGGCGACGGCTGCGCCGCCCATCTTGGCAGCTAGCCCTTGTGCTGCATTGGATACGCTATCACTCATTTGATTGCTCCCTGAGTTTGAGGAGTCTGCGGCGGAACGGCTTGATAGACGTTCACTCTAGTAAAGAAGCTCACCACAAGCACAAACAAAGCCAAGAAGATACCGCAAGCCAACATCATCCCAGTTGGGTCATGTATCCATAGATGTTTTTTCCCGCTTTCCTTATTGGCTTCCATTGCCATAGTTTGAGCATGTTGGGTCTGATTTTGAAGAAATCCCATGATCTTGTCTTGGGCATATTGTCCAGCCTTCAGAATAGAGATTTCCTCCTGTTGGCGTTCCAACTTATCCTCAACCTTATCTACTCTTTGGGAGAGTGCGATCGCCTGAGCTTCAAGGGCTTGAGTGCGAATTGCCAGCACTGAAACGCCTCTCATGGCTTCACTAATTGCCCATTCGCAAATTTCGGGGTTGATTAGTTCGGGCTTGACATCTCTCAAGGCGATCGCGGCAATATCTTGGGCTTCCTTGAGAGGGACTAAATAGCTAGCTTCTTGTTCGTTCACAGGCATAGACCTCATTATTTAATTCGTTGTCATTGAATGCGATGGGAGTTTTTTGGGGGAGTCCGTAACAGCGGCGGTATCTAGTTTCTAAATCGTTTCGGGGGGGCAGTGGTTGAGCCTGAGCTTGAACAGGCTGATTATTGAGATATTGCATCTGAGCAAGTCCGCCTTTTTTACGGATTTCTCTCAATATCAGGGGGCTTGCAGCTATGAGCAATATCAAAAATCCCCACTGGATTGCTTTGAGTTGCCACTTGCTCATGCTGCTTCTTCCGCCGATTCAATTGCTAGCGCTTCGGCTTCGATCTCATTAGTAGCGATCATGGATGCGGGCTTACCTCTGGTAAACCATTCAAGAAATTTCTGTTTCACTCCCTTCAAGAGTGCTGCATTTACTGCATTCCAGTTGATCGAGTGTAGTAGCTCATCGGCAACGACTTCCTCTAGTGTGCGGTTTTCGTCTGTCTCGATGCTTTGAGTTGGGCGATCGTCTAAAGTTTCGTTGCTTTGGGTGGGTAGTGATGGCACTACCTCTAAATTCTTTTTTGCTGCCATAATCTTAATGCTCTTGGTAAAAGGGTAAGCACGGCGTGAGGTGTCCAAATCTAGCGCCGTGCTTTTGATTTATATTAGCTTATTTAGTCCTGTAAACGATACTATTTAAGAACCAATACAGGACTTATTTGAGTATGGCAAAAGATAGCAAGTCAGTAAAAGTTACCCTACCAGACAACATTTATGAAGTGATTAAAGCAATGTGCGAATCTGGGGAGACTGCCTCGGAATATTGTGCAAGGGCTGTTATTAATAAAGTTGAGCATGATCTGATGGTGCGCTTGCCTGAAAAATGGCAAGCTTTTACCGCAACCATTGAGCCGAAGGAGAGCTAACAAAACGAGGAAGGCGATCGCTAAATTAGCGATCGCCTTCCTCGTTTTGTTATTTGTGATGGGATTTTACCCATGTCTCCCTTTCGAGGGCAATCCTAGCTCTAGACGACACAAAAAAGTAATTACTTATTGAAATTATAAGAGGCGATCGCTAATTTAGCGATCGCCTCTCTCGTTGTTTATTCCTATTAAGCATTCTGTACGGTCAAAGCCAAACGAACATCGCTTACCGATATTTGATTACTACCAGAATTGTGGCTGTAACTTGGAATCCATAAATACTGCCTTCCAATTCTTGTATTTAAAAATTCGTTGTCATTGCTGGCAAAAATATTGTAAGGGGAAGTCCTTATCCCAAATCTAGACGCGCCGTTTGAACCCGTATAAGACGAATCTAGATTAAAGGTTATTAAATCTGGATCGATTTCCCCCACTGCTGCGGCAAAGATAAAAGCCCCTCGCCCTTGGGAGAATACCAAATTATTTAAATTGCCCAAGGCATACCAGCCCGAAATACTCCCTATGTAATTAGTAAAGGTATAGTCCGCAGACTCGATCTCAGAAGGGGTAGAAACATCGGCATAAAAAACATGAACAGTATTCGGGATAAATTGGCTTGAACTGTTGGCAAATCCAATCCCTAAGTTAGTCCTGTCCTTAGTCTCGATCCATCCGTTAACCGAACCAGATCGGACAGCTACCCATTGAACCCGATTAGCAAAATCAAAATACTGCTGCCCGATTTTTTGCGGCGCTTCCTGCGGATCGCCTGCACTAATGCCGATCGCCGAAGGCAACCCATTATCACCGCCAACCAATTCCAGCCAGTCCCCCTCACCCAATCCCGTAGCGCGATAGATCCTATTTGAATAGGTGTCGATAAGCAGTTGGTCGATCGCATCAGGAGCGATCGCAATGCCAACATTAAACTTCACCCTATCAACGCCATTACCGCCACCATTGCCACCATTGTTCGGCAAAAGCTCTACTAGGTTTCCAGCTTGCGCCCCAGTGGCTTGATAGATTTTGTTAGTGTCGATAGCGGTTAAAAGTTGATCGATAAAGTCTGGCGTTATCAAATCAGGACTACCAGAGAAGCAACGAATTTTCGCATAGTGTAAATCGTTAGGGTTAGTTAGAGTTGAGTGTCTGGTCATAGTTTTAATCCTCAAAAATTACATGGTCATCAGTGGTTAGCACTTGCCCATCTTGAACAAGAATCTTGTTCAAGATGCTTGCAGCGTCGCCACCAATCGCTACCCAGTCAGATAGCGAATTAGTAGCGATTGATAAAAACAAATTTTTGTTTTGGTAATTGAACCAAAATTTTTTTGATATATCGGGAGGAGCGATCGGGTCGGCATCAGATAGATGCAGGTAAAGCCCCTGCCCTTGGATGGGATTAGAGATTGGCATAGTTTTTTTATTTAAGTGGTTGTAGTCCCGCTGGTTGTTCTGTCGTCCACAAATCGATCCTGATGCGGTCTTCATCTAGCAAAGAGCCATCGGTAAAATTGCGCCCCTCGCCTGTGGTGGGTCTTCTTACGAGCAAGGTCGCATAGGCTGGATAGACCGTCACCGCATCTTTTTTTAGTTTTAGATTTTTCTTCTCGACTTCCTCCGTTACATTCAAAGCCAAAATCTTTGCCGTAGATAGCTCGGCAAGTCGTCTTACCGTCTTCTCTGCTTCACTCTTGGTTGCCCCATAAACCGCCATCTGTCGCCCATTATCGAGATGAGCCGTAGCGCGAAACTTACCCCATGCATAGGCTTTAGCCGCAAGCTTGATTTTGTTCCAAGTTAACCCCAAGGACACATCAGGTATGGTGACGACTTTCTCCTTTGCGGGCTTACCATCAGGCATCCTCCAAGGAGGTTCCTTTTTGGTTTTAAAAACAATGACAAGCTGTCTGCGTAATGGCTTAGCCGTAAGGTAATCTTCGGCGGGCTGCCCGACGATTTGCCCTACATCCCGATTAGCAATCAATCGGTAATTATTGAGGGTCGTCATCACCTCTTCTTCAAGATCGGCGGTTCCTGCCGATAGCAATAATTGTTCCGTTTTCTTCCGCTTATCAGGGGTTAACCTTACAGTTTTGCGCTTCCCTTTGGCGTTCTCCTGTGCGCGTTTTGCCTGCGCGTAGGCTGTATCTAGCTCTTGGGCGACGATTATCCCTGCTTCCGTAAATCCATCCCATGATTCCTCTAGAAAGGCATCGACAAAGGCTCTAAGTTTATCGTTCTCAATGGACTCGACAAACTCCTCCATTTTTGAATTAAAGGACAAATTGGGCTGTCCTTCCTTACCCCAAAAGTTCTTAATGAAATCGGTTGTAGATTTGCCATAGATTGAGTTCAGTACGTTGTCAGGCAAAGACCTCAAGAGCTTTCGATAATTGATATAGGTACTAATAAGAGCGTTATTGGCTAAAGCCCCGACAGTTTGATTTAGCGCCCCTGCTAATCCTTGAGTTATTTCGCCGATCGCCTCAGTCCCGACATTTGCCGCGACGGTTCGCGCCAAAGAAGCCCCGCCAATTACGGGACAAAGGAAACTAATTCCATAACCCACACCTATACCCGCAATCCATCCAAGCGATCGCCCCAAGGCACTACCCCAAGCCGTCTCTATGCGGATGTTTTGAGAGTTCATCAGCCCCTCAAGTTCTTTGTCGCTAGCATTCCAATTAAAGGCTTTTAGCTGGTTAGTTCTATCGATCAACCAACTAAAAGCAGAGGTGAAGAAATTGCCCACAGGGGAGAGTATTTTTAAAGTCCCAGATAGGAAATTAGTCAATCCCCCAAAGAAATCTCCCGCCCGATCCAAGAGATTCTTATCCTCGGATCGGGATATTTGGTGTTTGAGATCAAGCGATCGCAAATTGCCCTTACCAACGCTTTTTTGGCGGATGGCACGGCTCGCTAGATTGCCTTTCAGTAGTTTTAGTGCGCTCATGGGTTTCTAGGGTCTTTAGGTTCTTCTTTGATATCTGGTTTCTCGACAAACCCAGCGTTATACATTGAGTTCTCGTTGTTGATTTGCCTCAGAAAGTTCTCCCAATCCTTCTCAGATGCCTTCGCATCGTTCGCCATCGAAGTGGCTTCTTTATTAAGCTGCTTGGTTAATTTGTTCCCTCTGAAAAAGACAGCCTTAATAATTCCTGCGGCAAACATCAACTTTTGAAGAAATCCTACAGCCGTCTCTTTATCTTCGTTCTCCCATCCCTGAACGAACCCTTTATTTGTCTTTAGTAGCTTTTCTAGAACTATGGGCTGATTGTTTTTAGGGTCGAGATTGACGCTAGCAAAATCGAAGTTATACACCGTCTCCCTTGCTTTGTAATTGCCTTTGTATCCCAAAAAAGTCGCGTTAGCCCTTGCATAGTCCTGCGCCACGATTACCCCGTTTTTAATGGCGATGGCTTCCGCCGCAAGGCGCAAGAGCATATTAAGCTCTACTTCTTGGTTTACAGAATTTTTGATAGTTAGCCCGTAGGTTTCGGCGATCGCTTCAGCGATATTCGGCAAAGATATTCTCTTTTTCTGGTCGCCTTCCTTTAATGGGTCGATATCTTTCACCTCTATCTCAATCGGGAACTCACCGACGAGAGCATCGATCTGGTTCACAAACCAGTAATGAAAATCCGTAAGGCTTTGCACCTTGAGAACTTCATCACCTACCCCAGTCAGCAAACTTGCTGGTACTTCAATGGGATAGCGATTAGTTCCCAGCCTTGCCGATAAATTGTTAAGTAAGGCGGTAAGGCTACTATCGCCTATCCCGACAGCCGCATCTAAAGCAATTTCTAGCTTGCCACTACCTAATGTTTTCTGGATCGCCTTTAGTTCTTGGAGAAGCTTATCTGCTTGCTTGAGCATTTTATCTGTCTTCTCGGATGCATCTTTACACTCATTGCAGCACATATCATCTTTCCTCT